>NZ_JAXQNN010000002.1:600000-900000 GCF_034427455.1 Jeotgalibacillus haloalkalitolerans
GATCGGCTCTTCAGGCCATCCTTCACGAATATCTGCCCAAGTTTTTTCTTCTCCTGTTTCAACCCACATTTCTTTTAATTCTTCTACTGTTAAATAATCTACCCAGTCATTTTCCTGACTTACTACAACAGAAAGCCCGTCATAAGCAAGCTCTACTTCTGTAAAATCAATTCCCGCTTCTTCAAGTCCTGCAGTTTCTTCTTCTGAAATCGGACGTGAAGCATTTGAGAATGCAGTTTCACCTGCGATGAATTTCTCAAAGCCGCCTCCAGTACCAGATACACCAGATGATACCTGTACACTTGGCTGAGCAGCTGCATATTCTTCAACAATTGCCTCCATAACAGGTGCTACAGTTGATGAACCGTCACCCTGAACCTGACCGCTCAGTTCTTCTGATGAACCTTCAGAACCTTCGCCTGATCCGTTTGCTTCATCTTCTCCACCGCAAGCAGCTAAGAATACTGCTGATCCTAAGATGGTTGACATTGCTAAATACTTTGCGCTTTTCATTCTGTAATTCCCCCTGTGATATGGTTGATTTGTCCTACAGCTAATACAATACACCCCTTCTATTAATCTCATATAAATCTAATGTAAAGGTTTTGTAAATGCATAAAAAAACTGAGTATCACGTGTTGTGATACTCAGTTTAATAGGGTTTATTGACCTTCTTCAGCTTCTTCAGCTGTTACTTCCACCTGCTGATCCTGATCAGCTCCGCCTTCATTCATTCTTTTTTCTCTTAAGTCAAAATAGACTTCAAGTGCGGCTGTACCTACATTTTCATTGACGTCCTCACGCAATGGAGAATTTCCGTCATTCGGGTACACCCATGGCGCGAGTACTGAAAAGGCTACTTCAGGTTTATCAAAAGGTGCAAATCCTACAATCGTTGAATTGGTTGTTTCCGGTGGCATTAATCCTCTTGAACGGTACAGTTCATCATACTTAGGTCCGAAGTATACAACCTCGGCTGTACCTGTTTTTCCTCCAGCTTCGTAGCCGTTACCAATGAAATCTCTGCCTGTACCCTGCGGCCCGTTAAATGAACGGTAAAAGCCCTGTTTAACATGATCCAGTTCAGCCTGCGTGTTATCGAGCTTATTCAACACACGCGGTTTCATTGCTCTGACTAATGGTCCGAGTGTCTCATTATCGGAACTAGGTTCACGTATTTCTTTTACGATCGTTGGTGCAACTCTGTTACCACCATTAATGACTGTAGACACGTACTGAACCATTTGCATAGGTGTATATGTGTCAAACTGTCCAATTGATAAATCCAGTAATTTACCTGGTTCCAGATCAAGTGGATTATTGGTCTGATAACCAACACTTTCTCCCGGAAGATCGATGCCTGTTTCACTGCCGAGACCAAATTGTCCGAAGTAATTCCTCATTTTTGTAAATGTACTAGATCCAATATCAATCGGCTCGTTAGGTCTGTAAGTTGCCCCGGCCATTTCAATTGCAATTTTGAACATATATCCGTTAGATGAACGCTCAAGTGCATATAGATCACTGATCGGATTCGGTAAAGAGCCGTACCATGAAGATTTTGGATCAGACCCTTTGATTCTGATGACTTCATCCCTTAGTAATGAGCCACGGGAAATTACCCCATCCTGATAACCCGAAAGCACTGTAGCTCCCTTAATAGAAGACCCTGCTTCATAAGCACTTGTAAATGTCCCAATATTATAATCCTGAATTTCCGGACCATCCTCAGTCTCTACATACTGCTTACCTGCCATTGCAAGCAGTTCACCTGTGTTCGGATCCATCATAACAAGGAATAGTCTGTCCATCAGATTACGTCCCGGATCCTGCTTCAGACGTCTCAGTTCATCTTCAACGACCTGCTCAAGTGCCTGCTGAAGCTCTATATCAATCGACAGCACAAGGTCTTTACCCCGTTCACCCTGCTGAATCAGCTGCGAATCAATGACATTTCCGGCTTTATCCGTAATCGTACGGACTTTTGACTTCTGTCCCTGCAGTACATCTTCATATTCGAGTTCAAGATAACTGGTCCCTACTCTGTCATTACGGGCATAGTCTCTTGCAAGGTAATATTCAATCTTATCTTCAGGGATTGATCTCACACTGCCAAGTACGGATCTTAAAACGTCCCCATACGGATATTCTCTCTGCCAGTCAACAGTTGTGTTCACACCGGGCAGAGAGCTTAATTGCTCACTGACCGTTGCAAACTCTTCATCTGTCACATCTTCATTTTTAATAATTTGAGGTGAAAGGTTATATCCGGTCTGCATCTGCCTGTAGACTGCGAGGATCTCCATTTCCTGATCCGTGATCTCTGCAAGCTCTTCTTCAGTAATTCTGTCCCGGATGAGCTTATCATAATCGTTTTGGGATAGCTCTCCTTCATCGTACAGAGCGCGTTCTTCATCTGTTATTTTTGCCTGAGCGCGTTCTTCATTTTCACGAATCCAGTAATCCTGCTTGTCACGCTCCTGAACGTTATCAGCAGAAAGTTCGATCATGTCAGCCAGCTTTGTCGCGACATCCATCATTTCATCCTGGGAAGTCTGCTGTGTTTTCGTATAAGTAATCGCATTGACAGGACGGTTATCTACAATGACATTTCCATTCCGGTCGAATATCTTCCCCCGCGGCACACTGGCATTAACAACGACTTCTTCCGTACGCTCAAGCTGCCTTGTAAAATCTTCTCCATTAACAATCTGCAGCACACCCAATCTTAAAATGAGTGCTGAAAATAATAAAAATACTGCAAAGAATAAAATATTCATTCTTGCAGCAAGAAAATTCTTTTTAATTTTCTTTGCTTTCTTTGTACGGGACTGATTCTTTTTCAATAAGAGTCTCCCTTTCTTTTATAATTTCACATAGCATAATTTTAAAGGAATCTATCAAATATTACTAGGGGATGACGTGTTATTTCAAGAAAAGGTCAAATACTCATATTGTTACTCCATTTGGCTTATTGACCAGCTTTTTCAAAAAAAAAAGACCGGCGGAAAGCCGCCAGTCTGAAATGATCAATTATTTAGCTGAAGTGTAAAGCTTTTCAACAGCATTCCAGTCAACAACGCTCCAGAATGCGTTGATGTAATCGGGACGCTTGTTCTGATACTTCAGGTAATAAGCATGCTCCCAAACATCAAGACCAAGAACAGGCGTTTTACCTTCTGTTAATGGTGAATCTTGATTTGGTGTGCTTGTGATTTCAAGCTCGCCGTTGTTTACTACAAGCCATGCCCAGCCTGATCCGAAACGGCCGGCACCGGCTGCTGCGAATTCTTCTTTGAACTTTTCAAAGCTTCCGAACTTGCTGTTGATTGCAGACGCAAGATCGCCTGAAGGTTCGCCTCCACCATTAGGAGATAGAATCTTCCAGAAGAATGAGTGGTTAGCGTGACCGCCTCCGTTGTTGCGAACTGCAGTGCGGATTGATTCAGGTACGCTGTTGAGATCAGCTACAAGCTCATCGATTGATTTAGCCTGAAGATCATCGTGACCTTCGAGTGCATCGTTTAATTTTGTTACGTAAGTGTTGTGATGCTTTGTGTGGTGGATATTCATTGTTTCCTTGTCAAAATGCGGTTCTAATGCATCATAAGAATAAGGTAGTTCTGGTAATGTGTAAGCCATGATTGAATTCCTCCTTGTATGTAGTGTAATTTTCCGCTTAATGCGGAATCAACTGTTTTCAGATTATCAGAATAGCCAATTCTATTCAATTAATAAGCATTGCAAACGCTTTTTTCAGTCTTAAGTCCGAATTTAAACAAATGGCTTTGCTAAAGTTGGCTGGTGATTGCAGCGAGAGGGGGACTTCGTGGCCGCGGGCTTCGCCATGGCCTCACCTGTCCCTTCCTGCCGCAGCCGCCCCCTTCTACTTCAATCAACAGCTGTGCGAAAATAACAATGGACTTTAACATAGCTAAATATACAAAAAGAAAATAATGATCATCACAGCCTGAATGGTTCCCTTAGTGATCACTGACGTAATAAAGCCGATCAGAGATCCGAAACCAATTTTGATTGCCTGTTTGAATGGCGTTCTGTTCACCAGCAATTCACCGATTACTGCACCTGCAAGCGGTCCGATCAGAATCCCGATGATCGGAATGATAAACGGTCCGATTAAAAGACCGATTGTACTTCCCCAGATGCCGGCTTTAGAACCTCCGAACCTTTTTACACCGAATAAATTGGCAGCATAATCAGCTCCGAACAGCAGAATGATAAACAGAATTTGTACAGTCCAGAAAAACCAGGTGAAATCTGCGAAAGAAAAAAACAGACCATACAAAATAAATCCAAGCAGAATAAACAGTACACTTGGAATGATTGGATAAATCAACCCGATAAAGGCGATTGCAAAGCTTAAAATAATCAGTACCCAGAAAATCGCTTCTATGTCTCTCATCTCCCTTTCAATATCATAATTGCGTTAAGTATAACAAAAAATGCCGGCTGAGGTGTCAGCCGGCATCATCTATTATTTTCTGATTCCAAGTACTGCTTCTGCAATATTAACTGAGTGGTCTCCAATACGTTCAAGGTTGGAAATGATATCTACAAATACGATACCAGCCTGTCCCGTGCACGCTCCCTCATTCAGACGCAGAATATGCTTTTTACGGAATTTACGTTCCATTTTATCTAACAGATCCTCTTTCTCAGCTACGCCACGTGCTTTATCGTGGTCATTTGTATCAAGAGAGTCAATTGATTGAGAAACTGCTTCAATCGCCAATGTGAACATTTCATTCAGGTCAGCCATTGCCTCATCTGTCATTTTCACTTTGTTCGCCTGCTGATAATCCACAAGCTCAATCACGTTTTCAAAATGGTCACCAATCCGCTCAATATCACGCACGGTATCCATTAACACTGAATGGCGCTCAGATTCCTGTGCTGAAAGTGAACTTGATGAAAGTTGAATTAAATAATCTGTGATTTTTGAATCAAGATTATTAATTGCATCTTCAACCTGATAGCCGAGTTCAGCATTTTTCTTATTTTTAGTTTTTAGATATTCAAATGATTCTGTTAAACCCTGCACTGCAAATTGACCCATGCGCAGTACTTCCTCTTTCGCCTGACCAAGCGCAATAGAAGGTGACTGTTCAATAAAATTCGGATCAAGATGCTTAGGTTTAAATTCCACTACTACATCGTTACCAGGAACAACTTTTGTTACTACCCATGCAAGCGCAGCGATGAATGGGAATTGAATAATTGTATTTGAAACGTTAAATGTTCCGTGCGCAAATGCAATCTGCATTTCAGGATTCAGATTCATAAACTGATCAATCCACACGATAAATGCAGTGAATGGGATCAATAGAATTAAGAATAGTACTGAACCGATCACGTTAAACATCACGTGTACCATCGCAGCTCTTTTAGCAGCTACTGATGCACCAATTGATGCAAGAACAGCAGTAATTGTCGTACCAATGTTGTCACCGAAAAGAACCGGCAGTGCTGCCTGAAGGGTAATCAGATCTTCAGAGTAAAGTCCCTGAAGGATACCGATTGTCGCACTCGAACTCTGAACAACAACTGTAAATACTGTACCGATTACTACACCAAGGATCGGAATTTCACTCATGCTTTGCGTAAGATCAATAAAAGCCTGAAGCTCACGCAGCGGTTTCATTCCCTCTCCCATTAGTTCAAGACCATAGAAGAGTCCGCCAAATCCAAAGACAACCATACCAAGATTATTTATTTGAGGTTTTTTCACAAAGAATAATAGAAATGCACCAACTGCGATAATCGGCAATGCATATGCACCGATATCAAATCCGATGATAAATGCTGTAACAGTCGTACCAATATTCGCACCCATAATAACACCAATCGCCTGACGAAGTGTCATAAATCCGGCGCTGACCAGCCCGATGACAATAACTGTCGTACCTGAACTGGACTGAATGAGTATCGTTACAACAATACCCGCAAGGACCCCCATAAACGGATTAGTTGTAAAACGATCCAGAATTGCTCTCAGTCTGTCACCAGCTGATTTCTGCAGACCGTCTCCCATAAACTTTAAACCAAATAGAAATATCCCAAGTCCCCCGATAAATGTAAAGAAGACTTCCTGCCAATTCACTTCCATGATTTCAACCCCTGTTTAACAAATTTAGTCATACTTCTTGAAAACCCTCCATCATTATTAATTCTTTGCATGGTATAAGTAAAGGGGTTAGGTGAAATCTTTACAATCGGTTAATAATCGACCTTTTATATTACAATTATGTTACAGAAAGAACCGCTTACTTTTTCATTTTTCACACATTTGCTCTTTTTTAACAGTTAAAAGTACAATATAAAGGTGTCTAACTTATATCGGAGGGTTTATGATTGAATATTTTTAAACAACTTTATAAAAGCTTGTATTCACCGAAAGATATCGCCAGATTCCGTTTTCAGGGAATAGGCAAAACGATTTTATTTGTGTTTTTACTGGGATTTTTATCGATTATTCCTGCCATCATTCAGGTTTCGACGATTGGTGAGGGACTTTTCTCTGATGGAGAGGAACTGCTGTTAAATGACCTTCCTTCGTTTGAAGTGCAAAATGGAGAACTGCAGACTGAGGAGGCTGCTACAGCAGAAGCCAGCAGCAGCGGCATTACTTTTTATGTAGATGGATCTGATCAAATGACTTCCGGTGATTTAACTGATGAGGAAGCGGCTGTAGCATTTTTATCTGACCGGCTTGCGGTCGCAACTGCGGGCAGTGTCCAGGAATATCAGTATGATACGTTTGAAGGATTTGACTTAAGCAGCGCTGGGATTGCCTCTTTACTCAATTCACTTGAAGGTGCTAAATTCATTATTTACTTTTTCATTCTAGCCTTCATTTTTATTCTGGTTGCCGGAATACTGTTCATTAAAGCAACTGTTTTCGGATGGATCGGAACAAAACTTGCAGCATCTGCAGGAAGAAAGCTGACATATCGCCACAGCTTCAGGATGGCAGCATACAGTTCTGCACTCCCTGCTGTCTTCTTCCTGATTGCGGACCTTGTGGGATCAGTGATACCGCTCGCAACACTGATTAACTGGTTTGTTACCGGTTTAATTCTCTATCTCGCAATTAAGGAAATTCCACAGCCTAAAAAGAAAAGTCAGGCATAAGAAAATGCACCTTCACTACTCGTACGTGAAGGTGCATTTTTTAGTTAAACAGCATCAGAAGGATGATTGAATTGTTCGTTAAGATGTGATGATATCCGGTACAGTTCTGTTGCAATTTCTTTTACTTCTATGATTAATAACTCCTGTTCACTGAGCGTTCTGGTCATTTCATCAAACCCTTCATTCGTTTCTTTTGCGATCAGGTGTGCATGTTCGCCTGTTGTTTTTACACCAGGTAGTATTTTCTCGAACTCAACCGTCTGATGATACACTGAACTGATTTTTTGTGTAGAGTGATCCATCTGATTGATTAAAGCATTAAAATATTTTATTCCGTTGGAAGATTCCTCAAGCTTTACAGCAGTATCAGCCATTAATTCATTGAACTTTGACTCAACTTCTCCGCTGACCTGAACCATCCTGTTCATGGATTGATCAATCGTTGAGAGATGCTTAGATGATTGTTCAGCTAATGAGCCTACTTCTTTTGCCACTACTGCAAAGCCTTTCCCGTTTTCTCCCGCTCTAGCAGCTTCTATTGAGGCGTTCAGTGACAGCAGTCTGGTATTGTCAGCAATCTCTTTTATTAAATAGGCAGCTTCTTTGGATTGTATTGTATGTTCTCTTAATCCTTTGATTTCCCTGCTTAACTCCTGAAGCTTCTGATCAGTTACTTTCATGGAAGCATTCATCTGATGAACACTTTTTATTCCCTCATCCCTTTTGTCAATCAGCTGCTGGTTTAATTGATTCGTCTCATACAGCGTTTGAATCATCGTTTCAATCTCTCTGGCCATATGTAATGTTGTCTCCAGACTTTTTTCAGAGGAAGCAGACGTTTCATTTGCCTGACTTTTTATAACACGGGATTTTCTCCTGACAGGATCGAGCGTCCGGAACATGTGATCTGAGCGATCGATCAGCTTTTCCCCTGAACGATTAAGGTTATCTCCAGCCGCTTTCAACTCATTCATTAATGTTCTGATTGTGTTCATCATGATCTGATAGCTCTTATTCAGTGAAACAATCTCAGGAATAGTTGTGTTTATTTGATGACGCGCATTTGTATAAATACCTCCCCTTACATTTCTCATCTCTTCCCTAAGAATATTTAATGGTTTGCTGATTGATCTGGTAAGCAGAATTGTCAGCAGAATGGCTAACAGGGTTGTAAAAGCAACCACCCGGATAATAGATTGACCAAGTGCCTCCTGCTCCTTCAGGTAGTCTGTTTCCGGCACTGCGATCACATAAATCTGACTTAATTCCTGAATTCTGAAAAAAGAGAGTAAGTAAGGCTCCTGATCAATTTCAGTATTTAATGTTCCTTTATCACGAAGATTAATTTCTTCTATAATATTGTCTGTCAGAGGACTGACACTTCCGGATGCCATTGATACTGAATCATTTTCACCTACTGCATAAATCTTTCCGTTTAAACCATCCTGTCCTAATGCTGCAGCCTGCTGATTCACAATTCTCTTGACCTGTTCTTCAAACTTATCTTCATCTGAGGGATATGTGAGTTTTGCATTTTTAATCAGTTCATTAGCAATTGCAGCTTCCCTGGTCAGACGGTCTTCCATCAGACCTTCAGCTGATTCCTTAGCTGTCTCATATCCCGACCACCCTATATATACAGATGATAAAATACAGATTGACAGAACTACCAGGGCGACTCTTGACCCGAGATTAAATTTTCCTAATATCTTTTGAGCATGATTGATTATAGGCTTTAATACATTTCTAATCCGTGACATGTGTATGATCCTCCTAAGATTTATAGGTATATTGTCACAATTCATTGTAAAGAGCAAACACGATCTTCGTTAAGAATATGTAAAGGATGATGTGAAAGCATATTCACAGCGCTTTCACCGTTCATTTAGTTGTCAATGTGAATTCAACACTGTTAGAATAAGTAGGAATAGAAATTTGAGTAAATCAAAAAGGAGCGAATGACTGGTGGGAGACATTACACATCGTTCGAATACGCGCCCTGTAAAAGTCGGGGATTTAACTATAGGTGGAAATAACGAACTTGTTATTCAAAGTATGACAACTACAAAAACGCATGATGTTGAAGCAACTGTTGCAGAAATTAAGCGGCTTGAAGAAGCCGGATGTCAGATTGTCCGGGTTGCCTGCCCTGACGAAAGAGCAGCTGATGCAATTCCTGAAATTAAAAAAAGAATTAATATTCCTTTAGTCGTTGATATTCATTTTGATTATAAGCTGGCTTTAAAGGCGATCGAAGGCGGCGCAGATAAAATCAGAATCAACCCTGGTAATATTGGCCGACGCGAAAAGGTTGAAGCTGTTGTAAAAGCAGCTAAAGAAAAGAACATTCCGATCCGTATCGGTGTTAACGCAGGGAGCTTAGAAAGAAAAATTCTTGAGAAATACGGTTACCCTACTGCTGACGGAATGGTTGAAAGTGCGCTGCACCATATTAAGATCCTTGAAGATCTGGACTTCCACGATATCATCGTGTCGATGAAAGCATCTGATGTAAACCTTGCGATCGAAGCATATGAAAAAGCAGCGAAAGCTTTTGACTATCCTTTACACCTCGGGATCACAGAATCAGGTACCCTTTTTGCAGGAACAGTGAAGAGTGCAGCAGGTCTCGGCGCAATTTTGAGTAAAGGCATCGGTAATACACTGAGAATTTCACTTAGTGCAGATCCTGTCGAAGAAGTAAAAGTTGCACGGGAACTGTTAAAATCATTCGGGCTTGCATCTAATGCGGCAACGCTGATCTCATGCCCTACATGCGGAAGAATTGAGATTGACCTGATTTCAATCGCGAATGAAGTTGAGGAGTATATCTCAACGATTAAAGCTCCGCTGAAAGTTGCAGTGTTAGGGTGTGCAGTTAATGGTCCTGGTGAAGCACGTGAAGCGGATATCGGAATCGCCGGTGCAAGAGGAGAAGGTCTTCTGTTCATGAAAGGCAAGACGGTCCGTAAAGTACCTGAAGCGACAATGGTTGAAGAACTGAAGGTTGAAATTGATAAGCTTGCTGAAGAACACTACCGCAAGCAGGCTGAAGAAGCAGCCCTACAGAAATAAATAAAAATTCCCGGCTGATGATAGCCGGGAATTTTTTATAGCAGTGGATAAATCAATATCCCAAGCAGCATTGCAATCAAACCGATCGCAATCCCGATTCCCCCTGCTTTCGCCTCTTTAGATCTTCTCGCAAGAAACCCTAATATGATCGCTGCCGCTCCGAAGATGACCGGCGCTGTGAAAAAAGCAAGTATACCCAGAATAATTGAAGCATAAGCAAGCCAGATGCCCTTGTTGGTATTTTTGATTACACCGTCTCTCTTCCGTTCAGTATCTGCATACCAGGACGGACTCACCTGAGAGAGCTCATCTCCTACCTCCGTATCATACTCCGTTTTAATAATTTCTTTATTTTTTTCCTCATTTTTCTCATCATTCAACCAGTTTCCCTCCTCTGCTTTCTTACTTTAGCTTGGGCAATGCGGATAAATCTATGTATGGAAAATTGTTTTTCTGTGTTATTGTATTGATAAAGAATGTAAAAAGGAGTCAATGCAGCATGCGTTTAGGAATTGACATCGATGGCACAGTCACCTGTCCTTCTTCACTGATCCCGCACATTAATCGTGCTTTTAACAGCCGCCTTACACTTGATGATATAAAAGAATATGACTTAACCAAGGCCCTGCCTGAAGTAAATCCTGAGACATTTTCGAAATGGTTTGAATCAACAGAAGCGGAAATTTACGGGGCATCACCAATGAATGAAGAGGCAGATGCTGTTTTAAAGCAATTACAGTCTTCCCACGAGCTAATCTATATCAGCGCCAGAGGTACTGAACACCAGCATTTGACGAAAGAATGGTTTCATCGCCATGATATTCATTTTGACCGGATTATTCTGACCGGTTCCCACAATAAACTTAAGGCAGTGAAGGACAACCGAATTGATCTGTTTCTAGAGGATAAGCATGACAATGCTGTTGATATTCATGAGGAAGCAGGGATTCCTGTACTGCT
Source organism: Jeotgalibacillus haloalkalitolerans (assembly GCF_034427455.1). NCBI lineage: Bacteria > Bacillati > Bacillota > Bacilli > Caryophanales > Caryophanaceae > Jeotgalibacillus > Jeotgalibacillus haloalkalitolerans. The sequence continues at coordinate 611,188 of NZ_JAXQNN010000002.1, forward strand.
GTTTGATGCACCTTATAACAGACAGCCGCATCCCGAGGGCGTCATCAGAATTACGTCATGGCATGAGGCAAAATTTTATATTCAGCAATTTGAAAAAAAGCTCAGTTCGCAAAGATAAGCGGACTGAGCTTTTTTATCGTTATTGGCATTCAGGACATGTGCCATAGATCTCAAACTTATGACCGGAGATATCATAACCGCTTAAATTCTCATTTAAAGCGGACATTGGACACGTGTGGATTTGCTTGGTTTTGCCGCAGTCAAGACAGATAAAATGATGATGGTGATGACCGCTGTCACAAACGAAGCGAAAATGCTTTTCCCCCGATAATTCGGTTTCTTCAAGTATATTCAGTGATACAAAGGTGGAAAGGTTCCGGTAAATTGTATCAAAGCTTAATCCCTTATGATGAAGACTCATCTCTTCAAGGACTTCCTTTGCTGTCATATAACGATCATACCGGTCAAAAAGCTCAAGCATCATTTTTCTTTTACCGGTTTGCTTGAAACCTTCCTGCTTTAATAATTCGATTGCTTCCTGAAGGTTCACATCTATCACCCCATTGTTATTTCTTTACAGCGAACCAATTCCGATAACCAATTGCAGCAAGTAAGATCAGAATAGACGATACGACAATGGTACCACCCGGCGCTAAATCAAGGTAAAACGCACTGATCAGCCCGACAATGACTGCGATCTCTCCAAATAGCACTGACAGCCCGATTGTCTGTTTAAAACCTTTGGATAATCTCATCGCCGCTGCAACCGGAAGTGTCATTAATGATGATACCAGAAGTATGCCGACAATTCTCATTGAAGCTGCGATCACCAGCGCCGTCATGACCATAAACACTAAATGAAGCGCTTTTGTAGATAGTCCTGATGCTTTACCAAACTCTTCATCAAATGATAATAAAAATAACTCTTTATATAATAAAGATACGATAAGCAGAACAATGACGGAAATTCCGGTAATCAAATATAAGTCGCTTCTTCCAACAGCACTGACACTTCCGAACAGATAGCTGAACAAATCAGTGTTAAATCCATCTGCAAGCGATATAAAAATAACCCCGACACCAATCCCGCCTGATAATAGAATTGGAATGGCAAGCTCCTGGTAGTGTTTATATACAGCTCTGAGCCTCTCAATTAATAATGAACCCGCAACTGAAAAACCCATCCCGAGCCACAGTGGATTTAAGCCGTTAAATACCACAAAAGTCTTACTTAAAAACAGACTCGCAGCAATACCTGATAACGTTACATGACTGAGTGCATCTGCAATTAACGACAGTCTTCTGACTACGATAAAAGCCCCAAGCAAAGGTGCAATCAGTCCAATCAGAATTCCTGCTGCAAAAGCATTCTGTAAAAATTCATACCTTAAAATCGCCTCTAACATTTAATGCACCCCGTGACTGTGATCATGATGAATCGTCTGAACATCATGTCCATAAAATCCGGAAAGCTCATGATCTTTTACCTGTTCAAAATCCTCTGCACTACCGTGAAAATGTAATGTATTATTCAGACATGCTACATGTGTAATTTTATTTGAAACAGTACCGGTATCATGTGTGACCAGCACCAGTGTAATTCCAAGTTCAACATTCAAACGTTCAAGCATATCATAAAATGTCTGTACGTTTTTAGCATCAACACCAACAGTCGGCTCATCAAGTATCAATACTTCCGGCTGACTGACGATGGCTCTCGCAATAAACACACGCTGCTGCTGCCCACCTGAAAGCTCTCCAATATTCCGGTACACAAAATCCTGCATATCCACCGCTTTGATCGCATTCATAATTTCAGCTTTATACTTCCGCTCTACTCTTTTAAACAATCCCGCTTTTTTTGTGAGGCCGCTCGCTACTACTTCGTAGACACTTGCAGGAAAGCCGGTATTAAAAGCATTTGCTTTTTGAGACACGTAGCCGATCTTTTCCCACTCTTTAAATTTATGGAGTGGCTGATCAAACAGCTTAACCTCCCCGTCCTTTGCTTTAAGGAGTCCCAGAATCAATTTCAGCATGGTGGATTTGCCAGATCCGTTTGGACCGACCACTGCAAGAAATGATCCTCTTGGCACTGCAAGGTTAATATCTGTTAAGACCTGCTCTTTATCATAGCGATAGTTAATATGCTTTAGCTCTATGACATGATGACTCATCGTGCCACCTCTTTCAAATTAGAATCGTTACGATTTAACAATTCATTAGTATACACCTCTGAATCTCTGATGTAAATGAATTTAGTTTTATTCATTTATATTTATCATCGGTGCCATGAGAAATATGATTAATGATGGAGGAATTATGAGAAAACAACCGGTTAATCTTGAATACCTTGCCACTGTTTCACCTGCAAAAATCCAGCTTTATCTTCTTGCTGCAGGTGTTTCTCTCTCTTTGCAGGAGTGTACGAAGTTACAATTACTTTTAAAAAATAATTTCAGCTGTATCCAGTCGCTCCCCCATCTATTTAGTGAGACCGAACAGCTGTTAGGCAAAAAAAGAACAAAAGAATTAATACTTAAAGCGACTTCATTTCTTTAGTCATGTGAAAAGGACTGTCCGGGGACAGTCCTTTTTCAGGTTGTTGAATTTCATAAACCGTGCAGGATCATTCCTTCGCTTTCCGCGGACGAACGTTCGAGCCTCCTCGGGCAGAAAAACACTGCCCTGCGGGGTCTCTCTCGATCGTTTTTCCGCAGGAGTCTTCGGAATGATCCTGCACTTTGTATTTCTCTTGATACTTAGTCGATCTATCCAAACTATTAAAAAGCTTTTTTAAGCATTTCCTTTAATCTCTTCGATTAACTTTTCATTAAATGCTCTGTTTTGAAGCATTTGGATTTCGTGCTTGTACGGCGGTTTTTTATCTTTCTTATCTTCACCGACGTACGGTGTTTCAAGGATTTTAGGAATCTGTGAAAAGACTTCATGATGAACGATCCGGTCAAGTGCCTCATATCCGATATGACCAAACCCGATATTTTCGTGACGGTCCTTTGAAGCACCTCTTGGGTTCTTACTGTCATTGACATGAACGACTTTAATCCGGTCAAGCCCTACGATCCGGTCAAATTCCTCAAGTACACTATCAAAATCATTCACAATATCATAGCCCGCATCATGAACGTGGCATGTATCAAAGCATACGGAAAGCTTTTCATTGTGTGTAACTCCATCAATAATCTTTGCCAGCTCATCAAATGAACGGCCGCATTCAGATCCTTTGCCAGCCATTGTTTCAAGGGCAACCTGAACAGTCTGATCAGCCGTCAGCACTTCATTCAGCCCCTCAATGATTCGTTCTATACCCTTATCCGCTCCTGCACCAACATGGGCACCGGGATGCAGGACAATCTGTTTTGCACCAAGCGCAGCCGTTCTTTCAGTTTCAGATCTCAGAAAGTTAACCCCAAGCTCGAAAGTTTCCGGCTTTGTAGTGTTTGCGATATTAATGATATACGGGGCATGGACGACAATATCTTCGATTCCGTGTTCTTTCATATGCGCAAGGCCTGCCTCAATATTCAGTTCTTCAATTGCTTTTCTTCTTGTGTTCTGAGGCGCACCTGTATAAATCATAAAAGTGGATGACCCGTATGATACCGCTTCTTCACTGGCTCCGAGAAGCATTTTTTTGCCACCCATTGAGACGTGTGATCCGATTTTCAACATACTGATTTCCCCCAATTAATTATTATTTCTTCTATTTTTTCTGCGTTCTTTCTTTTTTATCTGTTCCATTTTATAATTCATTTTTTTCTTATAACCCGGTTTAACCTTTTTAGGCTTTCTGACGAGTGATTTTGCTTTTTTATCAATCTCATTCTCACCCTTAGGACGGCTTGAACGCTTATGACGGTCATTCAGCTTTACCCACTCACCGGCTTTCACTTCCTGATGACTGAACTGAATGCCTTTCTTTTCAATCTGCGCAAGTGCATCTTCATCAGAAGGCTCATAAATCGTGATAGCAGTCCCTGAGTGACCCGCACGCGCTGTTCTGCCGACACGGTGGATAAAGAAATCAAGGTCCTGTGGCAGCTCGAAGTTAATCACATGGCTGACGCCAGGGATGTCAATTCCTCTTGCTGCAAGATCCGTCGCAACAATATACTGATATTCTAGGTCCCTGATCTGTTTCATCATCTTGTTACGTTCACGTGGTGACAATCCTCCGTGCACGCGTCCTGTTTTCAAACCTTTATTTAAAAGGTAATCAGCTACTTCGTCAGCTTTTGACTTCGTGTTTGTAAACACAATTGCCAGATAAGGATTAATGGCATTCAGTGTATCAAGCAATACAGCTTCACGTGACCGGCTCTTTTGAGGCACAAGTACAAACTCAATATTTTCAGCCTGAATCTGTTTAGGTTCAATATGGGCATATTGAGGATTTTCCATATATTTCTTAAGAAAAGGTTTCAGTTTCTCAGGAATCGTTGCTGAGAAGACATAAATCTGAAGATCTTCTTTCATACGTGCAGCAACCTGATCCACGTCTTCAATAAAGCCCATTTCAAGCATCAGGTCAGCTTCGTCAATGACAATTGCATTCGCAGTATAGACCTGCAGTGCCTGCTCACTCACAAGATCATTAATTCTTCCTGGTGTTCCCACAACGATATGCGGCTGCTGCTTTAACTTTTCAATCGCTCGCTGCTTGTCTGTTCCACCAACAAAAACCTTTGTTGTTAAAGCTGTATCCTCAATCAGGAATTTAACTTCGTGATGGATTTGTCTTGCCAGTTCTCTTGTCGGAGCAGTGATTACTACCTGAACTTCCTGACGGTCAGCTTCAATCCGGTTAATCAGCGGTAGCAGGTATGAATGAGTCTTCCCTGTTCCTGTCTGGGACTGGCCAATTGCACTTTGTCCGCGGTTAATCATCGGAATCATTTTTTCCTGAATAGCTGTTGGTGCATGAAATCCAAGTTTCTCAATTGCATCTATCAAAAATGGCTGGAAATTATATTGTTTAAATGATGACATATACGTCACTCCTTCTATTCGCATCAAAACTTAATTATAGTCTTTTTTTATTAAAAAAGCTATGTATATCTGAACTTCGGCTTTTTCTGTCTCTCCAAACATAGACATTTTGCATATGATAACACTGTACAGGAGGTGTAATTCATGTATCCTTATCGTCCATATCCCATTCCCTTTCAGGTTGTTCAGACTGCTCCAAAAACAGCCGGTTTTTCAATTGCGTCGCTTCAGAAGTGGGCCGGTACTGCCCAGCAATTTATTAATACCGCCCACCGCTATATGCCTTACGTGCAGCAATATGGACCTATGATTAAAAATTTCCCTGCGATGTGGAAATTATACAAGGCTTTTAATGAATTAGATGCCGACGAAAGTAATGTCACAGACATAAAGGAAGATCCAAAATCAGAAAGCAAAGCTGCTTTGAAGAAAGAACCAGTCAGGCGTCCTGAATCCACTCCGAAGCTTTATATATAGCTTTTAATTGTTCCTGTACGTCATCTGCTTTATACTGATGGTATAAAGTCTTACGTGCAGGAGGATTCTGATGAAGACACTAAAAATAACACCGCGCGGATATTGCTATGGTGTAGTAGATGCAATGGTGATTGCAAGAAATGCAGCGATGGATAAATCACTGCCCCGTCCGATCTATATTCTGGGCATGATCGTTCATAATAAACACGTTACAGACGCATTTGAAGAAGAAGGTATTATCACGCTTGATGGTGAAAACCGAAAAGAAATTCTTGAAAAAGTACATGAGGGAACGGTTATTTTTACAGCACACGGTGTATCGCCGGAAGTGCGGGAAATCGCACGTCAAAAAGGGCTGATTTCAATTGATGCGACATGCCCGGATGTAACAAGAACCCATGACCTGATCCGTCAGAAAAAAGCTGAAGGGTATCATATTGTTTACATTGGTAAAAAGGGACATCCGGAGCCTGAAGGAGCAGTAGGTGTTGCACCGGACGTTGTGCACCTGGTTGAAAAACCTGAAGATGTGGAAAGCCTTTCTATTGATAATGACAAGATTATCGTGACAAATCAGACGACAATGAGTCAATGGGACGTTGCGGACGTAATGGTTAAAGTGAAAGAGAAGTATCCACAGACTGAAGAACATAAAGAGATCTGTATGGCAACTCAGGTGCGTCAGGAAGCTGTAGCTGAACAGGCTGGAGAGGCTGACCTTTTAATCGTAGTCGGCGATCCGATGAGTAATAACTCAAACAGACTTGCGCAGGTATCAGAGGAAATTGCCGGTACACCCGCACACAGAGTGGCGGATGTATCTGAAATCAAACACGAATGGCTGCTAGGCTGCGAGACGGTGGCAGTAACTGCCGGTGCATCCACTCCAACGCCAATCGTTAAAGAAGTGATGAATTATATTAATCAGTTCGATCCGGATAATCCGGAAACATGGCTTGGAGAGAAAAATGTTCCACTTGCGAAAATACTGCCTAAGATTAAAACACCTACGAAGCCTGAAACGATCCTGCCTTATTCCAAATAAAAAAGAGCTGCCGCGGCAGCTCTTTTTTACATAAATGTAAAAGGCTCAGTCGAAAGGGATGACGGTATAAATTCTACGTTGAGCCCTTCGTTATTTGCTCTCTTCGTTAATTCAACTGCTAACCCTGTTTTCATGATTTCTTCTACATGATGCCCGGGGTCAATAATAGAAAGTCCGGCTGCTTCTGCATCCTGGGCAGTGTGGAAATCAACATCTCCGGTAATATACACATCTGCGCCGGCAAACTTCGCTGTCTGGAAATACTTGCTTCCCATACCGCCTAATACTGCCGCTTTTTTTATTTGCTTCTCAGGGTCACCGGTCACTCTCACAGCCGGCACGTTCAACTGTTTCTTAACGAAAGCTGTGAATTCACCAAGCGACACAGGCTCTTTCAGTTTACCGACACGGCCGAGACCATATACTTCTCCTGGAATTGACTGTTCGAACACATCAAAAGCTGGCTCTTCATAAGGGTGTGAAGATTTGAGCGCATGTAAAATTTCTTTTTCATTTGAAGCCTTAAATATACTTTCCACTTTTTCTTCCTTTACCTCTTCGATTGAGCCCTGCTCACCAATAAATGGTTTTGCATTTGTATCCGGTTTAAAACGCCCTGTTCCAGCCGTTGTAAATGTGCAGTCGGAATAATCCCCTATCTGTCCTGCTCCAGCAGCTGTGATGGCATCACGCACGATCGAAGCATGTGTCTCCGGCACAAAAACGATCAGTTTTTTATACGTGTCTTCAAATGTTTTAACAAGTACACTCGGCTCCTGAAGACCAAGCGCTTCAGAAAGCATATCATTCACACCGCCTTTGGCAACATCAAGGTTCGTATGCGCTGCAAATACAGTGATATCATTTTTTATACACTTTTCAATCAGTCTCCCGGCACTTGTCTCCAGGTTGATCGTTTTTAAAGGGCGAAAAATAAGCGGGTGATGGGCAATGATAAAGTTGGCACCTTTTTCGATTGCTTCATCAACTACCTCATGGGTTACATCAAGCGTCGTCAACACCTTTGACACTTTCCGGTTCAAAGCGCCAGTCTGTAATCCTACCGGGTCACCCTCCATCGCAAAAGCCTTTGGTGAAAACTGTTCGAGTAACTGAACAACCTGATGTCCATTTACCTGTTTCACTTGATCGCCTCCTCAATCAGCATAATTTTCTGTTCCAGCTGTTTTTTCTTTTCTAAAAGAGAAGTATTCTGTTCAGCAAGCTCCATTTGTTTTTTAATCTTTTTCAGCTGAACCAGTTCATGTTTCCATTTCGCAATAAAAACAGGAGATTTGTCCTTTAATAATACCGGCCCTAAAAGAAGTTCTTCCTCAGAAAGTTTTTTTACATCTGCTGAACGCTCAGCCATAATGACTTCATAGATTTTACGGTCCTCTTCCAAAATCTTTTCATCACTTATTTGCCAGCCATGCTCCTGTAACCATAACCTGATTGAAATAGCATTGATATTCGGCTGAAGGATGAGCTTTTGAACACCTGTCAGACGGTCTTTACCATTCTCAAGGATCTCACTGATCAAAGGTCCTCCCATACCTGCAATTGCCACAGTCGTCACCTCTCCCGGTGACAGTACAGTTAAACCATTGCCTTTTCTGACCTCAATATTTGCTGTTAAACCATCCTCTTCCACCTGTTTAACAGCGGATTGAAACGGTCCTTCAACAACTTCCCCGGCAATTGCTTTTTCAACACGGTTATTCTTGACCAGATAACATGGCAGATATGCATGGTCAGACCCGATATCTGCCACTGTTTCACCAGGTTTGACAAAATCTGCGACAGTTTTCAGCCTTTGTGATAATTGGTTACTATTCATCTTTACACTTCCTCCTGAATGACGACCTGCCATTCGCTTCTTCCCGGCGCATTGACCTCACGTTGAAAAAAGAGGCAAACCGTCGACGGTCGCCCCTTTTTATCTTGAACTATAATCAGCTTAAGCTGCATCCTCTTCAGAAGATTCTTCTGATCCTTCTTCAGCGTCTCCGCCTTCTTCAGATCCTTCTTCTTCTGATGAGCCTTCCTCAGCGCCTTCTTCGCCGCCGCCTTCAGCTCCGATCTCTGCTACCCATTCAGCCATTGCCTGAGCATTTTCCTGATCAACCTGGCCTCCTGGCATACCGCCACGACCGTTCACCATGATGTCAGCGATTTCATCTACTGATAGATTTTCACCTACACCAACGAGTGATGGGCCGCTTGCACCTTCGTAGTTTTCACCGTGACAGCCGATACATGTGCTTTGGTAGTGTGCTTCCGGATCGAAGTCACCGCCTGCTGCTTCTTCGCCGCCGCCTTCTTCTTCTCCAGCCATCTCTTCAGAGTCATCAAGCCCCTGAACTGACATGAAGAAAACAACACCGAAACCTAATACCATAATTAGTAAAAATGGAATAATCGGATTCTTATTCAATGGTTTACCCTCCCTTTTGACAAAAAATATGTAATTATCAACCCTATAATTGCAGGTATGAACAATTCATATTTTACTTTACTTTATGGGAATCGGAAAGACCCAATACTCAACTTTTCCCCTTTTGTCGCATTTTAGACACAAACAGAAATTTTTTTTTAATAAGCGCCTATTTCTCTTGATATCACCATTCTCTGGATTTCAGAAGTACCTTCCCCAATTTCGAGAAGTTTTGCATCACGCAGATACCTTTCAACATGATACTCCTTCATATAACCATAACCGCCGTGGATCTGGATTGCTTCATCACAGACTTCCATACAGATCTCAGAAGCATATAATTTTGCCATTGACGCTTCTTTTGTAAACTTTTTCCCCTGATCCTTCAGCCATGCAGCCTTGTATGTCATTGTTCGGGCCAATTCAATCTTCATCGCCATATCAGCCAATTTGAATTGAGTCGCCTGAAAAGATGAAATGCTTCTGCCAAACTGTTTTCGTTCTTTAGAGTAACTGAGCGCTCGCTCGTATGCTGCCTGTGCGATTCCTACTGCCATTGCAGCAATACCGATTCTGCCTCCATCAAGCGTCATCAGAAACTGTCTGAATCCTTCTCCCTTTTTCCCAAGAAGATGATCAGTGGGTACAGACACTTCGTCTAAAACAAGTTCTGTTGTATTCGAAGAGTGCAGCCCCATCTTCTCGTAGTTATCGATTACGGTAAATCCTTCAGCATCTGTTGGTACAATGATCGCACTAATTTCCTTTTTACCATCCGTGTTCCCGGTTACGGCAGTTAAAGCCAGAAACTTTGCATAACTGGCATTTGTGATATAACTCTTGTTTCCGCTGATCACATAATTTCCGTCCTGTTCTTTCGCTGTCGTCTGTGTACCGCCTGCATCCGAACCCGCGTTTGGTTCTGTTAATCCAAATGAACCAAATGATTCCCCTGCACAAATCTGTGTTAAATACTTTTCTTTTTGTTCATGTGTACCAAACATATTGATTGGTGCACCACCAAGTGAAATATGTGCTGAATACGTAATCCCCGTTGACCCGCATGCTTTACTTAATTCTTCAGTGACAATTGCAAAACTTGTTGTATCTCCCCCGGCACCCCCGTATTCCTCCGGAAAAGGTAATCCCATCATCCCCAATGATGATAACTCCTTAAATATTTCCTTAGGAAACTCTTTGTTACGGTCACGGTCAAGTGCACCGGGTGCTACTTTTTCCTGTGAAAATTCCCTGATTGTCCGTTGAATCATTTGCTGTTCCTGTGTTAAATCAAAATTCATGATGATCCCCCTTGTTTGAATGCGCTTTCATTATCATTATAAAAGAAAAGACTGAAAAGTCACAGTCTTAAATTTTTTCTGCGCATTTAAAGATAAAGAAAAAGTAATACACCTGCTCCCAAAGCACCTGACACAGTAAAGTAATGCTGCTTTGTAAAAAAGCCGCCAATTGCCCAGGCCAGACATTGCAATCCAATGATGAGATAGAGGGCATTTACCTGATTCACATAATATGTACGCCATAATTCGATTGAAAATAAGAGAATAATAAAAGCAGAGATGATCCGGCTGAAAATCTTTACGAGGGGTGATGTTCCAGGCCTGAAGCTGACGATCATGATGCCTGCGCTGATTAAAATTGAAATCAATGCCTGAATCACTAAAGCAAGCTCTCCAAAGAGCAGTGCAATGACTGCCAAAAGACCTCCCGCAAGAGAAAATCCTGCAACGATCACGTTTTTACGCTGTTTATGCTTTAACTCCTTCACTTCTTCAAATTCGCCTTCACCACTTGTGTACAGATTCATCAAAAAATCACAGTATGAATCAGGCAATAATTTATTTTGTTTCCAATAATTAATTTCGTTCACAATCGTCTCTTTTCTTCTTTTATCCATCCGTTAACCTCCAGCCTGTATAACATTGACTATACTGGATTAACAGAAGAAAAAAAAGGCAAAAAAATAGCTGGCAGCTGCCAGCTATTTTTCTATTCCAAAAAGTCTTTCAGACGTTTACTTCTGCTTGGGTGACGCAGTTTTCTTAATGCTTTTGCCTCGATTTGACGGATACGCTCTCTCGTTACACCAAACACCTTACCGACTTCTTCAAGTGTACGGGTACGACCGTCATCCAGACCAAAACGAAGTCTTAATACGTTCTCTTCCCGATCTGTCAGGGTATCCAGCACATCCTCCAGCTGCTCTTTCAGGAGCTCATAAGCAGCATGATCCGATGGTGACTGAGCTTCGGAATCTTCAATAAAGTCTCCAAGATGTGAATCATCTTCTTCCCCGATTGGCGTTTCAAGTGAAACCGGCTCCTGGGCAATTTTCAGAATTTCCCTTACCTTCTCAGGAGTAAGATCCATTTCTTCTGAAATTTCCTCAGGTGATGGCTCTCTGCCCAGATCCTGAAGAAGCTGTCGCTGAACGCGGATCAGTTTATTAATTGTTTCAACCATATGAACCGGTATACGTATCGTACGCGCCTGATCGGCAATTGCACGCGTAATTGCCTGCCTGATCCACCATGTTGCATACGTACTAAATTTAAAGCCTTTTCTGTAATCAAACTTTTCAACCGCTTTGATCAGCCCCATATTACCTTCCTGAATCAAATCAAGGAACAGCATGCCTCTTCCGACATATCGCTTAGCAATACTGACAACAAGTCGCAGGTTCGCTTCTGCAAGGCGTCTCTTCGCCTCTTCATCGCCTTCTTCGATTCTTGTCGCAAGGTTAATTTCTTCCTGAGCCGATAGCAGGTCAACCCGGCCGATTTCCTTCAGGTACATTCTGACAGGATCATTGATCTTAACACCCGGTGGAACACTTAAGTCATTCAGATCAAATTCTTCCTCAGCTTCTTTACCCAGCTCTGTCACAGAAGGATCTGCATCAGCGTTTTCTTTCATTACTTCAACGCCCTGTTCACCAATCTGTTCATAAAATTCTTCAATCTGTTCTGTATCTAATTCAAACCCTGCCAGTTTTTCTGCGATATCTTCATAGGTAATCTCACCATTTTTTTTCGCTGCCTCGAGTAATTGTGCTTTTACCGATTCGAGTGTTGCTGTTTCAGGTTCTGTCTGCTTGGAACGTGTTGACTTCTCAGCCATTAGTCCCCCTCCTTCCAACTTCCTAACGATGTTGCCCTTTTAGAGCTTTCCACAGTTGAAAAATTTCCATTCCCAGTGCTGTGGCTGTTTTTATATCATTTATCTGTTCGGCCTGTTTTAATTCAGCCTCTTTTTGTCTGATCACATTTACTTGCCTGTATTTATTTAATTCATTTATATAATCTGCTAATTCAGCCTTTGTTACTTCAGCATTTAATTCCAGCATTTTTAATTCTGTTGCCTGGGAGCGTAAATGTCTATCTGGAAGATACTCAATAAATGCGCCCGGCTCGAGCGCCCCCCCTTCTTCCACATAGGCAAGAAGATAGGTATAGATCGCCTGGTAGTCATCGGAAGGAAATGAAAGACCTTCCATCATATCCTGAACGGTATAAGCTGTTTCATTTCCGGTCATCATATACGCAAGAAGGTATCTTTCTGCCCTTTGATATGCTTTCAGGATTGATGTCTTTTTAGGCGGAGGAGCGATTGGTTCGTTCCTGACCTGGATATCCTCCTGTACCGGCAGATACGTCTTGAGCTGCTCTTCTAAAGATGAAAAAGAAACACCCGTATCATCTGACAGCTGTTTTAGATATAATTCTTTCTCAACTGCACTGCTTAAGCTGGAAATCTCGGGCAGCACAGCATTAATATAAGATAATCTGCCATCTTCAGTCTGAAGGTTTTTACCGGTACGTAAATACCACATCTTAAAAGCCATCAAAGATGAAGCATGCTGAATAATTTCACTCTTAAACTGCCCGGATCCAAACTTCTGAATATAATCATCCGGATCCATTCCATTCGGAAGTCTGGCTACTTTAACAGTGATACCACTTGAAGCAAGCTCTCTTGAAGCTTTAAAAGCTGCCTCCGTTCCTGCGTTATCTCCATCGTAGCAAATCACGACTGTATCAGTTAACCTTTTGATTTGCTGGATGTGCTGTTTAGTTAATGACGTTCCCATTGTGGCTACAGCGTTTGATACGGTCTCTGAGGCGGCAATGACGTCTGCAAACCCTTCAAATAAAACAGCATATTTTTCTTTCCGTATCGGACCCCTGGCTCTGTGAAAGTTAAAGAGCAGAGTGTTTTTTTGAAACAGAGGCGATTCCGGACTATTCAGGTATTTAGGTTCATTTTTTTCAGGTTTGATGATTCTCCCTGAAAATCCTACAGTCCTGCCTTTGGCATCTTCGATCGGAAACATAATGCGGTTTCGGAACCGGTCAAAATAGGATCCGTCATCACGCTTGATCAAAAGCCCGGCTTCCTCCATCAGTGACAGATCAAACCCCTTCTTTTCAAGCAGCTTTGAAGCTGTTTCCCATCCGGGCAATGCCCAGCCTATATGATATTGATTAAGCTGTGATTCATTAAACCCCCGATCCAAAAGGTATTCAAGTGCTTCATGACCTTCTTCTGTATTCATCAGTAAATGATGAAATAATTTTTCAAGAAGACTGATGCCTTCAAGCTGTGCTTTTTCATTCAGATTGACATGACCCGGCTCAATTTCTTCAGGTGAGCTGAACTCAAACTGTACATCAGATTTCTCGCCAAGCGATGCTACTGACTCCTGAAAAGACATGCCGTTATGATCCATTAAAAATGTGAAGACATTTCCGCCTGCACCACAGCCAAAACAATGAAAAATCTGTTTTTCCGGTGATACTGAAAAAGACGGTGAATTCTCTCCATGAAAAGGACAAAGACCAAAATAATTCCGCCCCTGTTTTTTCAGTTGAACATATTCACTGATCACATCGACTATATCGGTGTTTAACCTGATTTGATCCACAACTTCTTCCGGTATTCTTTCTGGCACTTATTCACCACCAACTTAACTTGTGATACTGTACTTTTCGTCAAAAATCATTTTTTTCCTGCATTTTCATTCAAAAATTTTATCAGACGTGCTGAAAATGCGTCCAGCTCACTTTTAGAAACTTTTTTTGGACCAGAATGAAACCTGCCTTTTTTTCTTTCCTCCTGATACAAATATCTAAATGACAAGCTGGTTTCGATCGTGTCTTGATTGTACTCTTTTCCCCGGGGAGAAATGGCATAAACCCCTTTTGTCAGTACGAGTGAAGCAAGACCAATATCCTGTGTAATGACTAAATCTCCCGGCTTCACACGGTTCAGGATATATAAATCCACAGCTTCGCTTCCTTCATCAATATAAGTCCATAATGTCTGATCTGAATTCGGACTGTAATGATTGTAAGTCGCTACAAACGTGATATCGGCCAGAGAGATATATTCAAGAATCATGTTTTTAACTTCACCGGGGCACGCATCTGCATCTACATAAATACTAACGTTAAGATTATGTTCCATAGAGGTACCATTCTGCGTTTTTACGCAAAAATCCTTTTTTAGCGTATCTTTTTATCACAATTTTTTATTATAGTACATTTGTGAGTCTGCCGCCATTATTTTCGACAAATTGTTTTGTCTGATTTTCATCTCTTTTACGCCGGAAAGAGTCTTTTGTGTCTTCAGGCAATGTAAAAACAGATGCCACATTGACATCTGTTACCGGTCAGCCGTTCATTAAATCATTTAAAATAACATTTGCTGTTTCTTCAACCGCTTTGTTAGTCACATCAATCACCGGACATTTCATTCTTCCGATAACACGGTCGAAATGTTCAAGCTCTTCTTTGATTCTCTCCATTTTTGCATAGGTTGCATCATCCTTCAGACCAAGAGCAATTAAACGCTCTTTTCTGATATGATTCAATTTATCAGAACTGATTTTCAGCCCGTAGCACTTATTTGGATTGACCATAAAAAGCTCTTCCGGCGGCTCTATTTCAGGTACGAGCGGGACATTCGCCACTTTCAGTCTTTTATGGGCCAGGTATTGTGAAAGTGGTGTTTTTGACGTTCTTGATACACCGACTAATACGATATCTGCCTTAAGTATCCCTCTTGGGTCGCGGCCATCATCATATTTCACCGCAAATTCAATTGCTTCAATCTTTCTGAAGTAATCTTCATCAAGATCGTGTACCATCCCGGGTTCATTGATCGGAGATTCCTCACATACTTCCTGCAGCGAGGAGACAATCGGTCCCATCACATCATGTGCAGTCAGCTGATGCAGTCTTACCTGTTCCTCAATGTATGTGCGAACGTGAGGCTTTACAAGTGTGTAGACAATGATTGCCTGATTTTCTTTCGCGAGTGAGATGACTTCATCCACATGACCCTTATCTTCTATATACGGAAACCGTTTGATTGTAATTGCCTTTCTTGACTGCCGGAACTGACTGACGCTGGCTTTTGCAACAAGCTCAGCAGTTTCACCAACCGAGTCTGATACGACATATACATTCACTTCGTTCATGACTCCACCATCCTATCCTTCATCCTTTGACAAGCTGACAAATGCTTTTGTAATATTTGTTTTTGTGATTCTGCCCGATACTTCATAACCCGCCTCTGTCTTTTTAACAACCGGCAGGGAATCAATCTGTTTACTGATTAACTTAGAAGCGACGGTTACCAGCAGATCATCCGCTTCACAGTATGTTACATTTGGCATCCTTGTCATAATAACATTTACCGGCAGACTCGTTAAGTCCTGCTGTCCGATACTTGCTCTTAAGAGGTCTTTTCGTGAAACGACACCAGCGAGATGGCTTTTCTGATCCAGTACAAATAACGTACCAACATCCTCTAAAAACATATGGCAGATCGCATCGTATACAGATACATTATCCTGGACTGCCACCGGCATAGACTGATAATCCTTCACATAAAGCTTTTTCAGGTTTTCAGTTAATAGTTGTGTACCTGACTTTCCTGTATAAAAATAGCCGACTCTTGGGCGTGCATCCAGAAAACCTGCCATTGTTAAAATCGCTAAATCCGGTCGCAGTGTTGCCCTCGTCAGATGCAGTCTGTCGGCAATTTGTTCACCTGTAATTGGTCCGTCTGCTTTTACAATCCGTAAAATTTCAGATTGTCTTTTATTCAGTTCGATATTGTTCACCACCCGAAATTCAATAGTGTTATACTGTTTACCAATATTATATACTAAATGAATATCCCGTCATAGTAAATGGTTTGAGATATATTTTTATTGTCTATTCAAGTAAAGCGTGTTAGGATTGTTTAAAGATAAATGACGTGCGCAATGAAAGAGCAATAAGTACCTTTAAACAAGCGACCGGGGATAGTGAAAGCCCGGAACAAAGGGAAACGGCACTCTGGAGCAATGCAGCAAATCAAGGTGGATGCTTAAAGCATCAATCAGGGTGGAACCGCGGTCAAGAAGCACCGTCCCTGGACTAGACAGATCTAGTCCAGGGACGGTGCTTTTTTCATGCACAGCAACACTAAAAAGGAGTGAATAAACATGAGTAAAAACATGGATGATATCGTACACATTGCCAAGCACAGAGGATTTGTATTTCCCGGCTCTGAGATTTATGGCGGTCTTGCAAATACCTGGGATTACGGTCCTCTTGGAATTGAACTGAAAAACAATATTAAAAAAGCATGGTGGAAGAAATTTATTCAGGAGTCTCCACATAATGTAGGTCTTGATGCCTCTATTCTGATGAACCCGAAAACTTGGGAAGCATCCGGGCATATCGGAAACTTTAACGATCCAATGATCGACTGTAAAAGCTGTAAAGCAAGACACCGTGCGGATAAGCTGATCGAAGCTGCAATTGAGGAAAAAGGTGAAGAAATTATCGTTGACGGCCTTCCATTCAGCCGTATGGCGGAGCTGATTGAAGAGTATGACGTGGCATGTCCGACATGCGGCGCGAAGGACTTCACGGACATCAGACAATTCAACCTGATGTTCAAGACGCACCAGGGTGTAACTGAAGGCTCTACAAATGAAATCTTCCTGCGTCCGGAAACAGCTCAGGGGATCTTCGTTAACTTTAAGAATGTACAGCGCACAATGAGAAAGCGTGTACCATTTGGCATCGGCCAGATTGGTAAGAGTTTCAGAAATGAAATTACACCTGGAAACTTCACTTTCCGTACACGTGAATTTGAACAGATGGAACTTGAATTTTTCTGTAAGCCGGGCGAAGACCTTGAGTGGTTCAGCTATTGGAGAGAATTCTGTAAGAACTGGCTGTTAAATCTGGGCATGAAGGAAGACAGCATGCGTCTGCGTGACCATGATGAGGATGAGCTTTCCCATTACAGTAATGCAACGACTGACATTGAATTCAAATTCCCATTTGGCTGGGGTGAACTCTGGGGAATTGCTGACCGTACAGACTTTGACCTGAAGCAGCATATGGAACATTCAAATGAAGATTTTACGTATCTTGATCAGCAGACCAATGAGAAGTATGTACCGTACTGTATTGAACCTTCTCTTGGTGCTGACCGTGTAACACTCGCATTCCTTTGTGACGCATATGAAGAAGAAGAGCTCGAAAATGACAGCAGAACGGTCCTGCGCTTCCACCCGGCGTTAGCACCTTATAAAGCCGCTGTACTGCCTCTTTCAAAGAAACTTGGCAGTGAAGCCATCAAAGTATTTGAACAGCTGTCACAGCACTTTATGGTTGATTACGATGAATCTCAGTCAATTGGTAAGCGTTACAGAAGACAGGATGAGATCGGTACGCCTTACTGCATTACATTTGACTTTGATTCACTTGAAGATCAGCAGGTAACGGTCCGTAACCGTGACACAATGGAACAGATCCGTATGCCGATTGCTGAAGTACAGGCGTTTATTGAGGATAAAATTAAGTTTTAACAATTTATAACGATAAAAAGCGTGCAGCATAAGGGCTGCACGCTTTTTATGTGTCTTTAGGACCTTCCATTGTCTTTTTCATACGATCCATCTGATCAAGGAAAGACCTGGACCTGGCATAAACACCGACATATTCATCGTAATAGGTTCTGATGACTTTTTTTAATTCCTGCTTTGTGCTTTCCTGTAAAGAAACTTTCCCAAGCCTCTGCAGATCGATAAAATAAAAAAGTCTGATAATCCGGACCGCTTTACTTGAGAGCGGCAGACGGTAGTCGTCAAGGTGAGCACAGCGGTGACAAAGAAAACCGTTCATTCTGAATGAAAACGAAAAGTCACCCTCTCCTGCACCACAGTTTACACACTGATTTAATACCGGCTGTACGCCGAATAAAGGAAGAAGCTTCAGTTCAAAAATATAGGAGATGACTTCTTCATCATATCCTTCATTAATAAGTGCATATGATTGCTGCAGCAGCTCAAATAAAAACGGATCAGGCTTACGATCCTCTACCGCTTTATCAAGCAGTTCAGCCATGTAAGAGGCATACGCTGCTTTATACAGGTCCTCTTTCATCGTCCTTGAAGAGCTGATCATATCCCCCTGCTGAAGTGAGCCCATACCGCTGCCGCCGTGATAAAGATAGATGCCATGGGTAAACATTTGTGACACTGATGAAAGGCGGCTGTTGGTCTTTTTAGCACCTCGGGCCATCAGTGCCACTTTTCCCAATTCTCTTGTAAATAGAATGACTACTTTATTTGTTTCTCCATAATCTCTTGTCCGGATGACGATTCCCTCACACTTATGAAGCATTCGACAAGTCTCCTTTAGACCGGCTTAATACTCCTTGTCATTAAAACCGAAGTCCCGTAAGCTGTTGGCTTTATTCCGCCAGTCTTTTTGTACTTTCACCCACAGTTCGAGGTATACTTTTGACCCCAGCAGGTTTTCAATATCTTCCCGTGCACGCTGACCGATTTCCTTCAGCATTGCACCCCGCTTACCGATAACGATGCCTTTTTGAGAGTCTCTCTCCACAACGATTGTCGCCATAATATCAATGACTTCACGTCCTTTTTCCTTCTTGATCTGTTCAATTGAAACAGCAATTGAATGCGGAATTTCCTCACGTGTTAAATGAAGCGCCTTTTCACGGATCAGTTCTGAAATAATAAAACGCTCAGGGTGATCTGTCACCTGATCGGCAGGGTAATACTGCGGTCCTTCAGGAAGATACTCAGAAATTTGATTAAGCAGTACTTCTACATTGTTGCCTTCCAGTGCTGAAATCGGAACAGTTTCAGTAAAGTTAAACTTCGAACGGTACTGATCGATAACTGGCAGCAGTTCATCAGGATGCACGGTATCAATTTTATTCAATACGAGAAAGACCGGTGTGTTAACACCCTGCAGAAGTTCCATGATATATTCATCACCGCGGCCATAGCCTTCATCCACATTAACCATAAATAAAATAAGGTCAACTTCCCTGAACGTATTTGTTGCCATTTTGATCATAAAGTCACCAAGCTTGTGCTTAGGCTTATGAATACCAGGTGTATCAATAAACACCATCTGACTGTCGTTCGTTGTCAGCACACCCTGTATTTTGTTTCTTGTTGTTTGAGGCTTGTCACTCATGATGGCAATCTTCTGCCCAATGACGCGATTCAGGAACGTCGATTTCCCTACATTTGGTCTTCCTACAATTGAGATAAATCCTGATTTATGTTTGTTATCCATTTAAATCCTCCGGCATAAATGCACCAGGCAGCAGTTCAGCAACGGTTAATTCCTGAATGTCACCTGATAGATTTGTTAAGTATACAGTCATGTCCTGCGGGCATAATTCTGCAATGACCTGACGGCAGGCGCCGCATGGTGGAACAGGACGCTTCGTATCAGCTACAACTGCAATCGCCTTAAATTTACGGTCTCCTTCTGCAAACGCTTTAAACAGTGCTGTGCGCTCTGCACAATTACACATGCTGTATGCTGCATTTTCAATGTTACAGCCGTGATGTACTTTCCCATCCTCAGTCAGCAGCGCTGCTCCGACCTTAAATTTGGAATAAGGTACATAAGCTTTTTCACGTGCCTCTTTTGCTTCTTTAATCAGCAGATTGAAATCCATATAAATACTCCTTTAAACGATATCGTTAGATTTTTAAGGTTAAAAAAAGGAGAAGACTCACCGAACCGGTTAAGTAGTTCTCCTTCCTTGTTATTATACTATAAACGAGCGCTGAATTAATGTAAAAACTCCGGATTACATCATTGAAATCATTTTTGGTATAAAAATGATTGCACCCACAACTGCAGCAGCGACAGAGAAAATCAAAACTGATGCAGCGCCAGCATCCTTTGCTTTCTTCGCAAGTGGATGATCCTCCGGCGATATCAGATCCACGGTCCGCTCAACCGCGGTATTAATTAATTCAAGTGCCATGACATTTCCAATCACAAGGGTAATGAACAGCCATTCAATACTGCTGATCCGAAAAATAAATCCTGCAGTGATTGTTAACACAGCTGCCACTGTATGAAACCTGAAATTCTGCTCCTGTTTAAAAACATCTTTCAGTCCATGTCCGGCGAATTTAAAAGAAAGCATAAATTTCTTAGGTTTCATCATCAGGTCCTCGAAAGCCCGAAGCCTTTTAAAATTTCGTCCTGCCGGCCAAACATTGCAGCTTCATCCTGTTCTGTCATGTGATCATAACCTAACAGGTGCAAAAACCCGTGAAGTGCGAGAAAGCCCAGTTCTCTTGAGAAAGAATGACCGTAATCTTCAGCCTGTTCCTTCGCTTTTTCAACTGAGATAATAATATCTCCAAGCATCCTTGGCATATCAGCGGCAGGCATGACAGCCATTTCCTCTTCAGTCATTTCCTCAAGCGCGAAGGAAATCACATCAGTCGGCTTATCTTTTCCGCGATAGTCTTTATTGATCACTCTGATCTGCTCATTCGTAACAAATGAAATTGAACATTCTGCTTCATCAATTCCTTCTTCTTTCGCTGCAAATGAAAGAAGGTCGCTGATCAGCTTTGAATCTTTTTCTGACAGCAATTCTGTCTCATCGAGAAAATCTATGTGTAATGTTGTCATGCTTCCTTCTTCCTCTCTTCTTTTTTAAAGTCGGGATATTCAATTCTTGAATGAAAAATCCCGTTGAGTGTCTCACAGAATACTTTCTTAATTGTCTCGAGCTGTTTAATTGTAATATCACACTCATTGAACTGTCCATCCTGCAGTCTGTCCTGAATGATCGATTCTACAAGTTTTTTGATCTTTTCAGGCGTCGGATCCTTCATAGACCTGACAGCAGCCTCAACACTGTCTGCTACTGAAATAACAGCTGTTTCTCTGGTCATCGGTCTTGGACCCGGATACCTGTATTCGTCTTCATTCGGATCCAATCCCTTTTCCTTGGCTTTATAATAAAAATATTTTAGCAATGTTGTTCCATGATGCTGCTCTGCAATGTCAATAAATTCATTAGGCAGCTTATATTTACGCAGCAGCTCTGCCCCGTCTTTTGCATGCGCAATAATAATATCACGTGACGTCTGAGGATCCAGATGATCATGGGGATTATGCCCTGACATCTGGTTTTCAATGAAATAGTGGGGCCTTTTCGTTTTACCAATATCATGATAATAACAGCCTACCCTTGCAAGAAGCCCGTTCGCCCCTATCGCCTCACAGCCTGCTTCAGCAAGATTTGCGACCATGACGCTGTGATGATAAGTACCCGGTGCTTCTGTCAGAATCTTTTTCAGCAGCGGATGGTTTGGGTTTGAAAGTTCAACCAGTTTCATTGTGGATAATATACCGAAGCCCGACTCAAATAATGGCAGCAGTCCGATTGTCAGTATGGATGACAGCACGCCGGAGATAATCGCAAATACTGCAAACAGTGTATAGTCAATTGCCGATAACTGTCCGCTTTCTATCAGGGTGAGTGAAAAGAGAAAGATCAGGTTTGCTGCTGATACAAAAAGACCAGCCCTCAGCAGATAGGTTCTTCTTTTACTATCTGAAAGGAATAAAATCCCGGCTAATCCGCTGAATAAAAAGTACAAAGATACTTCTACATTCACTGCGCCAGTCATCATATCATTGAAAATGATACTTGCACACAACGCCTGGATCATTGTAATAATTAATGCAACCCTTGTATTAATCATACTCTTTAATAACATCGGTGCCATTGCTGCAGGGAAAATATAGCCTACCTGTAGTATTTCCAGCTCTCTGATTAGTTCAGCAGCCTTCATCAGTGATAATGAAAGAACCAGTATAATGCTGACTAAAACGAGATAGACCCCTTTTGTTTCTTCATTGATCTTCCAGGATGAAAAATGAAAATGAAGGATCAGCATAATTAATAATGAGAATAACGCTAATCCAATATATGGCTCAGGGCTTGTATTATTTGTTGTCAGCCCAAGTGCATCAAGCTGCCTGTAAACATCTCTGTCAATCAGATAGCCCTTTTGTACAATTACCTGACCTTCCAGGATCTGCACAGCCTCAACCGCTTCCACAGCCTGAGAAATTCTTGCTTCTGTCTGTTCAGGGTCATAGATGTTATTTTCAATGACAGCAAACCTTGCAAGGTCCATAGACGCATTCATTAAATCATTACTCAAAGAGAATTGTGCAATATAATCTGCAGCTTCATTCTTCTTCATTAGTGCTTCTTCCTGTTTAAACGGCTCCTGCATCACCCTTTCAACCTGGTCGATGGTAATGCCTTTAGCCTCCTCAAGACCCTGATCAGAAGCGGAAAGCAGCTGTCTGAATGTCTGATCTGAAATAGATTCTGTTACATTCTCCGAAACGTCCTCAGAAAGCGCATTTTTCAGATTATCAAGCATGTCAGATGAAACAGCCTGCTCCGACAAAGGTTCATCTTCTTCAGGGGTCTGATTATAATCCTTTGCAAATTCGAATATCGAGCTGACCATAGACGTTCTGTTATCTGTCGTTTCCGGTCTGTACTGATAGACAGGCTCAACCTCAGAAGCAGCTCTTTCTCTTTCCGCTTCCGTCAGACGCTCATCCACAATCGTTTTAGGCGAGCGGATGGTTTCATCAGCAACGGAAAACAGGCGGGTATTATAAGTATCCGGACTGACATGAGAAAATAGCAGCAGAAAAGAAGCCAGTCCTACAATTGATAATAGAATCCATTTAAAGAAAGTATAATGTAAAAGATCCTTCATGCTTCGGACCCATTTCTGCATAAAATCCTCTCCCGGAATACTAGTATGTAAGAATTTAGAATCATCTTAACTTATAGTATAGCAAATAATGTATAGTTCCGATATTAGACATTTTGAATCAATTAAAAAAGAACCCGGACAAATTGTCCCGGGTTCCATAACCGTTTCGCTGCGCTTCAGGCGGACGCTTTTCGGACGGAGGTTGCTAAGCCTCCTCGCCTTCGGCTGTGGGGTCTCAGCTTCCCTCTATTCGTCCTGGAGTCGCCGCCTTACGCTCCGCTACACTTAAATTTCATTAAAAATCCTGTTTAATTAGTTTTTATGAGTCATTTTGTCGCAGCCTAAAAAAATTATACGCTGCCCTTCTGATCGTATGCGCCGATTATTTTCGCTACAAGCGGGTGCCTGACAACATCAGCCTGGTCAAGATAATTAAACCCGATTCCAGGTACACCCTTCAGGATTTTCTGGGCAGCAACCAGACCGGATTCCATTCCATTTGGAAGATCTACCTGGCTCTGGTCACCGGTAATGACCATTTTCGATCCAAACCCCAGTCGGGTCAAAAACATCTTCATCTGAGCATACGTGGTATTCTGCGCTTCATCCAGAATAACAAAGGCATCATCAAGTGTACGGCCTCTCATGTATGCAAGAGGCGCAATTTCGATAATACCCCTCTCGATGAACCGCTGCGTCTGTTCTGTCCCTAACACGTCATGCAGTGCATCGTATAATGGTCTTAAATAAGGATCAACCTTTTCTTTTAAGTCACCAGGTAAAAAGCCGAGACTTTCACCAGCTTCTACTGCCGGTCTTGTCAGGATAATTTTTTTTACTTTATTATTTTTTAATGCGTGGACTGCAAGCACAACAGCAAGATACGTTTTACCTGTACCGGCAGGCCCTATACCAAAGACCAGGTCTCTTTTGCGAATTTCATTCACATACTGGCGCTGACCCATTGTTTTTGCCCGGATCGGTTTACCCTTCGCATTTTTTGTGATTTCTTCATCATATAGCTCATCAAAATATTCAATCGTCCCTCTTTGAGACATCTGAACTGCATAGATTACGTCTCTCTGACTGATCTGAACGCCTTTTCTGATCACGCCGAGCAATTGACTAATGACATTTTTAGCTTTTTCGATATCTTCATTCTTCCCGGTAATCCGCAATGACTCTCCGCGGGAAATTATGGATATATCCAGGTCTTCTTCAATTGTTTTAAGATGTGAATCAGAATTCCCAAACAGCTGGACTGCTTCATTCGGATCTTCCAATTTGATGTCTACAGTAATCCGTTCTTCAATCATTCGCGTGTCTCCTCGGTAAAAGGTTTAGGTTCTGCAATATTTTCTAATACTTCATAAAAAATTGTTAATTTAACTTTACCATTCTCAATATCTTCATGCAAAATTTTCTCCTCCAGAATTTGCCCGCTACCTTCTGTAAGAGTCCGTACATCTCTTGCAGCAATTTCTTTAAGCACTGTTTTATACTGGTCTTTTTGAAGATCAGCTTCAAGCACCGTTACTTCTTTGTATCTCTGTTCAACCAGCTTGACCGGCAGATTGAATCCAAAGATGGATAACGGATGGTCAGTGGTTTGTTTGATCTGATTTTTAAATGAATTTCTTTTATGAGAGATAAAAGGCGTTTGATAAGATTTAAATTGCAGTGCATATTCGCTGTGCGATTCCCCTGTGATTCTTTTTAGCTGATTTTTGACTGGCATACTTACATTGACTGTATACCATGTTAAAGCTTTAACAGACCCACTTGCTCTGACCCCTTTTTCATAACCTTCTCTGCCGATATAACCTGAAACAAGTATGTCTCCCTTTGATACCACATCCCCGCTTTTCACAACAGGCGTCCCTGAACTCACAGATAAAGTATGGATCGTTCCCGTCTTGGAAGCGACGAGATGGGCCTGCTGATTCTGTTCATCCTGATCCAGAAAATCCTTTTCTCTTAACGTGACCATCAACTTTGATCCTTTTTTTTCGAATCCGCTCCATGACAACTGTTCTATTTCTTTATATAAAATAGATGCGCTTTGCTGATTCAGTAAAAGATCAGATTGCCGGATACCCGCCTTTATTCCGTTTTCGAGCAGTACCTCAGCTGCCTCATCCCTGATCTCGGGATCGGCGCCTGTGATCTCGACAGACCATATGTATTGAAAAGCCTGAAAAAAAATAAACATAGATAATAAAAACGCTGCAATTGAAGGAACATTTTCCTTCACAAAAGATAGAACTTCCTGATTTTTACCTTCATTGCTGAGCGAGACCGTATTTCCCGATTTAAATACTGCTCTTCTCAATAGAAATAGGTCTGTATAACGGATGACAAATGTTGTTCCTTCCTGCGTATAAATAATGTTTTCAACCGGAACTTTATTGTTTAATAAACGGCTGATCACGAGGCTGCTGTTCTCTCCTGTGAGCTCTACTTTGACATATAGATACTGCTTAATCATCAGACTGACCCTTTAACTGAATCTGACGAATTTCCCCCTGTACAGATGCATACTCACTTGACAGGCTGCTGATCATCAAATGTTCTCCGGTAATGATAATCACTCCAGCTCTGACATTAAACACAATAGATGAATCAGAATAGTGAATAATCCCTTTATGATTTTCTATTTTTACTGTTTTCAGTGCAACCCACTCAATTCTCGGCAAATCAGTAATCAGGTCTTCAGGCAGGTCCAGCCAGTCAGCAGCCCGGCTTAACCAATGTTTTTTAACCATGTAAAAAACCCCCTCCAGTTAAGATTATGTCTTAACTGAGGGGGGCATGACATTCAATGTCTGTGTTTACGTTTTGCTCTTGGCGGTCCGAGAACCTCTGCAAAAATAATACCATTAACGACATCACTCGGTTTTAATTCTTTTGTGATCGTGATATCAGACTCTTTGATCGGATCTGTTGGTACAGTTGGCTTCACTTTTCTATCAACTGCAATCTCCTGAGAAACGACTGGATCTGCCTGTTTTTTTAACTGACTTTGTTCACGGGTTTCACGCTTCGGTCTTTGAGATTCCTCAAATGTTTTGCGCTGTTTGTCGTATTCTTCAGCCAACTGCTTTGCATGCTTATCAAACGTTTCTTTCAGGTTCCTAGGTTTAGATACTGTAGGCTTCTGTACCGGCGGTTTTTCTGCAGGTGCTTCCTTCTTCTGTTTATTTAGAAGACTGATGACACCCGCAATGATCGCCATAATGATAATCTCCACGGAGTCAGCCCCCTACATTATTTTTTGCTGTCACCTTTGTCGTCTTTATTACCGGTAATTTTACCGATTGAATCTCTCATATCAGTATCTGCATCAATATTCTTGATATTCATATAATCCATCACACCAATATTGCCTTCACGCAGTGCCTCAGCCATCGCAAGCGGAACTTCTGCTTCAGCTTCGACAACTTTTGCACGCATTTCTTCAACGCGGGCTTTCATTTCCTGCTCCTGTGCTACAGCCATTGCACGGCGTTCTTCCGCTTTCGCCTGTGCAATATTTTTATCAGCCTCAGCCTGCTCTGTCTGAAGCTCCGCACCAATATTCTTACCGATATCAACATCGGCAATATCAATCGAGAGGATTTCAAACGCTGTACCTGAATCTAAGCCTTTTCCTAAAACAGTTTGTGAAATCAGGTCAGGATTCTCAAGCACTTTCTTATGGTTATCACTTGAACCAATCGTACTGACAATCCCTTCACCTACACGGGCAACGATTGTATCTTCACCAGCACCACCAACAAGGCGGTCAATGTTTGCACGTACTGTAATTCTCGCTTTTGCTTTTACTTCAATTCCATCCATCGCTACACCGGCAATAAATGGTGTTTCAATTACTTTAGGGTTTACACTCATCTGTACAGCCTGTAATACGTCACGGCCGGCAAGATCAATGGCTGCACATCGTTCAAATGCAAGTTCGATATTTGCACGCTGCGCTGCAATAAGTGCGTTTACTACGCGGTCAACGTTACCTCCTGCAAGGTAGTGACTCTCAAGCTGGTTAATACTTACGTCTACTCCGGCCTTATGCGCTTTAATCATTGGATTAATTACGCGGCTAGGGATCACTCGTCTTAATCTCATCCCGATTAATGTAAAGATACTGACTTTAACACCTGCTGCTAATGCTGAGATCCATAGTGCGACTGGTACAAATGTAAACAGTACACTAATGGCGATTACTGCAGCAACAACAATAATAATTAACGTAATTGCTTCTGTCCCCATTCCATTCACTCCTTAAAATTAATCAACTTCTCTGACCACAATGCGTGATCCTTCCACTTTCACAACTAATACTTTCTGATCTTTGTTAATGTAACTGCCCTCACTCACTGCATCAATACGTTCGTTCTCTATAATGATTGTGCCTGAAGGTCTTAATGCTGTTCTTGTTATGCCTGTCTGTCCAATCAGCTCGTGGCGATTGATATTCGATACATAACCACTTTCTGTATTGGTTGAATCACTTAAGATAATTTTCTTCAGCAGGTGAAGATTTTTACCAAGGAATTTCACCATAATCACCATCCCAATCACTGCAGCCAAAAGTGCTACAGATAATGCAATACCCATGAATGCAATACTTTCTCCTGCAAGCAGGATACTGACAACGATTGCAACAAGTCCTGCGATACCCAGAATACCACCCGGTACAAAAAACTCTGCAATCACAAGGCCAACACCAATCAGGAATAAAATCAGTACTTCCATTCCTGCAAGTCCTGCGATTAAATGACCAAAGAAGAACAGAAGCAGTGCACCAAGTCCCAATGAACCGGCAATCCCAAACCCTGGTGAATATAATTCAAGCACCAGTCCAAGACTTGCCATTGAAAGCAGAATTGGTACAACAATCGGATTCGTTACAAACCTTGCAAGATTTTCTGTAAAAGTTGGTTCAACCGATACAATTTCTGCATCTTCATAGCCAAGGCTGGCAATCAATTCATCGAGACTTTCGAAAGTCCCTTCAGAATATCCGTTTTCTTCAGCAGTTGCTGGTGTAAACGTTAAAAGCTCACCTTCATCAACAAGTCCCGGTATTTCAATTGACTGGTCGACCATTGCTTCAGCAAAAATCGGGTCCCTCTCTTTATCAGAAGACTCTGCTGCATTGATCATGGCAGCAAGCCAGGCACTTTGTGCTTTTCTGTCAGCGTCTCCGCCAGCACTTGTAATCACAGCAGAAGCGCCCATCTTACCTGAAGGTGACATATAGATTTCATCAGCATATAGCGCAATATATGAGCCGGCAGATAATGCATTCGGGTTAATATATGCAATCAGATCAACCTGACTGTCCAACATAATTTCCCCAATTTCCTCAGCTGCATTCACTGCTCCGCCAGGCGTATTGATATCAAGAATTAATGCTTCAGCATCATTTTCCTCTGCTTCTTCAATGGACCTTTCCAGAAAAGATGCCAGGCCTCTTTCAACTTCTTTCTTTACAGGCGCCACATAGACTCTCTCGGCATTTGCATCAGCAGGCTGAACAACTGAGAAAACTGACAGTAATACGATCATGGCAGCGAACAACTTCACTCCAATCGTTTTCATTTCTCTCCCCCCTTCTTTATGCCAGTGACTGGTTAGCAATTCATGACTTACCTGTTATACGTATGTAATAAGAAAAGGTTTCATTTTTTAATCTTAATTTTATTCTGAATGTTCCACATAAAAAAATCAAGCCGTGTTGCACATTGCATACACGGCTTGATTTGTCTGAACCTGACTCAACAAATCCAGTTTTATGATAAGTGTTGGAGTACCATTTTATTAATACGGGCTCCATCAGCCTTGCCTTTTACTTTAGGCATGATGCTGCTCATCACTTTGCCCATATCAGCTTTAGAGGAAGCGTTCGTTTCATTGATCGTTTCGATTACAATGACTTCAAGCTCTTCTTCAGTCAATTGACGGGGCATATAGGTTTCGATTAAGGCAATTTCATCAAGAAGCTTTTCAGAAAGATCATCTCTTCCTGCAGATTTGAACTCAGTATAAGAATCCTTCCGCTGTTTAAGCTCACGCGAAAGAACAGTCAATTCTTCGTCTTCAGATAAATCGCTGTGACCAAGCTTATATCCTTCATTTTGCAATGAAGACTTAAGCATCCGAATTACTGACAGACGTTCCTTTTCCTTACTTCTCATTGCTGTTTTCATATCTTCATTCAGACGATCTAGCATACTCACTTCATGCACCTGCTCCTATATTAGAATTTGCGCTTTCTTGCAGCTTCAGACTTTTTCTTACGCTTAACGCTTGGCTTTTCATAGAATTCACGCTTTCTGAACTCCTGAAGAGTACCAGCCTTTGATGTTGTCTTTTTAAAGCGGCGAAGAGCATCTTCGAGTGATTCGTTTTTACGAACGACCGTTTTTGACATCTCTAATTCCCTCCCTCCGAACACTACGCTTACATATTCAAGCAAAGAGAATCACGTGTGTGAATTCTTCATTGCATGCAGTAAGATAGGGATACTTACTGACATTCATGGGGTAATCCCATGTACTTATACAGTATAAACCAAGACATTGTGCTGGTCAACAGGTATTCGAAAGAATAAGAAGCCTTTTCAGCTCTCGTTTGAGAGTTGAAAAGACTTCTAGATTTTAACCGTTCATTCAGTTAAGTCATTGTTAATAGTTTGGGTAAAAATAATCGGGCTTAGTAGTCGCTGTCAGCAGTTTGTCCCTGAATAATCTTGATCCCTGCACTTGCGCCAAGACGTGTAGCACCTGCATCAATCATTGCCTGCGCATCTTCTGCAGAACGCACGCCACCTGAAGCCTTCACACCAAGGTCAGGACCTACAGTTTTTCTCATTAGCGCAATATCCTCAGGAGTTGCACCGCCGCCTGAGAAACCGGTAGAAGTCTTTACATAATCAGTACCTGCTTCAACAGCAAGCTCACAAGCCTTTACTTTTTCTTCATCAGTCAGAAGAGACGTTTCAATAATCACTTTTGTCAGTGCTTTACCTTTCGCAGCAGCTGTTACAGCCTGAATATCCTGCTTGACTGTATCATAGTCGCCACTTTTAAGAGCTCCGATATTGATCACCATGTCTACTTCTGTAGCACCATCTTCAATTGCCTGCTTTGTTTCAAAAGCTTTTGTCTCTGTCGCAGAAGCGCCAAGAGGGAAGCCGATGACTGTGCAGACTTTTACATCAGTTGTATGAAGTAATTCTGAAGAAAGCTTCACCCAGTACGGATTTACACAAACAGACATAAAGCTGTGTTCAGCTGCTTCTTCACACAGTTTTGTAATCTGTTCTTTCGTTGCTTCCGGCTTTAATAATGTATGGTCGATCATTTTTGCGATTTCTGTCATGATATTTGCCCCTTTTCAATTAGATGTACGTACCTATTTTAACACTATGAGGCTTAAATGCCTAATAAAAAAGAGAACAGGACAAAAGATTGTCTCATTCTCTTCATCGTTTCGCTGCGCTTCAGGCGGACGCATTCCGGACGGAGGTTGCTGAGCCTCCTCAAGCTTCGCTTTCCGGGGTCTTAGCTTCCCTCTAATCGTCCCGGAGTCGCCGCCTTTCGCTTCGCTGCACTGTGATATTAGTTAGAAATTGTTTTGTCCCAGTCTCAGACTGATAGTTCCTCTTCAAGCACTCTTACAAACTCACCTTTGTTGTAAGGATAGCCTGATTCTGTGATTTTGACTTTCACAAGCTTACCTACCATATCTTCATTAGCAGGGAACACTACTTTCAGGTAGTTATCTGTATACCCGACATATAGTGATCCTGTTGTATCTTCCTTGAATGGTTCTTCCGGAATCACTTCGAGCACTTCATCCTGGTAATTGGATGCATATTCTTTTGCAAGCTGATCTGAAAGTGAAATAAGTCTGTGAACGCGTTCATTTTTCACTTCTTCATCCACCTGGTCGTCCATTCTTGCTGCCGGTGTACCGGTACGCTTTGAATACGGGAATACATGCAGTTCTGAGAATTTCTGTTCACGGATAAAATTGTATGTCTCCATAAACTCTTCTTCAGTTTCACCCGGGAAGCCTACAATGACGTCAGATGTAACCGCAAGACCAGGCAATGCTTTTTTAAGTTTTTCAAGTCTTTCAGCGAAAAATTCCATCGTGTACTTACGTCTCATTCTTTTCAGGACAGTATTTGAACCGGACTGAAGTGGAATATGAAGATGGTTAACCACCATTTTAGAACGGTCAATAACTTCAATGACTTCATCTGTCAGCTGACTTGCTTCAATTGATGAAATCCTGATACGCTTAAGTCCTTTTACTTTTTGTTCAAGGTCTGTCAGAAGCATCGCAAGGTTATAATCTTTCATATCTTCACCGTATCCACCTGTATGGATCCCGGTCAGAACGATTTCTTTATAGCCTGCTTCAACAAGCTGCTGAGCCTGTCTGATTACTTCTTCAGGATCTCTTGAGCGCATCAGACCGCGTGCCCATGGAATGATACAGAACGTGCAAAAGTTATTACAGCCTTCCTGTATTTTAAGGGATGCACGTGTACGGTCAGTGAACGCCGGTACATCAAGCTCTTCATAGACGCGGTTTTTCATAATATTTGTTACGCCATTGATCGGCTGGCGTTCCTGTCTGTACTGCTCTATATAATCCAGCATCTTCGTACGGTCCTGTGTTCCGACTACGATATCAACACCGGGAATGGCCATAATTTCTGCAGGTGACGTCTGCGCATAGCAGCCTGTCACACATATGACCGCATCAGGGTTTTTACGAATCGCTCGTCTGATTACCTGACGGCTCTTCTTATCACCTGTATTTGTTACAGTGCATGTATTGATCACATATACATCAGATGGCTGCTCATACTCCACTCTGTCATACCCGTTTGCTTTAAACAGTTGCCAGATCGCTTCTGTTTCATAATGGTTTACTTTACATCCCAATGTATGAAATGCGACTGTTCCCATTTTTTCACCTCATTAATTCAAAATGATAGGAAAACGCAGCCAATATGTATAATGGTGCGGTTTCAGTTCTTAATATTCTTGGTCCCAACCCGCAGCTGACTGCTCCATCCTCAATAAATTGCTTTACTTCATTTTCAGATAAACCGCCTTCAGGTCCGATAATGACCAGTATGTTGCTGTCCGGTTTCAATTGGTTCAAAAACCGGTGGAAATTTGATGATTCCCCTGATTTGGCATCCTCTTCATATGCCATCATGATAGCATCATATTCATGAAAAGACGAACGTAGCTGCTTCAGGGTAAAAGGCTCTTCAATTAGTGGAATCACGGAGCGGTGAGACTGCTCAGCTGCCTCTTTAGCAATTTTGTTCCATCGCTCAGCCTTCTTTTTACCTTTTTTCTGATCCCACTTCACAATGGACCTTTCAGCACTGAATGGTATTAAAGCTGACATGCCAAGTTCAGTCGCTTTCTGAATCACATATTCAAGCTTATCACCTTTTGGAAGCCCGTGTGCGATTGTTACGTTGACCGGGAGTTCGGACTGATTGGTGATTTCGGATACTTTTTTGCCAACCAGATGAGTTTCTTCAATTTTAACAATTTCTGATTCAAACACTTCATCCGTATTAAATACTGCAATGAATCTGTCACCTTCAGACATTCTCATCACACGTACAATGTGTTTGTAATCTTCACCTTCTACTAAAAACAAGCCATCTTCATCCAGCTTCGTATTAATAAAATAACGCTGCATTTATATTCACTCTTCCGGTCTGGTAGCGATAATGGCTACCCAGTCTTCCATTGTCATGACTTCATCGATTTCAAAGCCTGAAGCTTTCAGTGCTTCTTTAACCGTGTCTTTTTTCTGCCTGATGATACCTGAAGTGATAAAAGTGCCACCCGGCTTGGTCATTGAATAAGCATCATCTGTAAATGTGAGAATGACTTCTGCAAGAATGTTTGCGACAATCACATCCACCGGCTCTGAAGTCCCGCTTAACAGGTTCCCCTGTGATACAGAAACAATCTTTTCAACTTGATTCAGGCTGATATTTTCAAGTGCTGATTTTACTGCAACCTCATCAAGGTCGAGGGCATACACTGATGAAGCCTCCAGTAAGGCAGCTGCGATACTCAGTACGCCTGATCCTGTTCCTACATCAATGACTGTATCCCCTTTAACTACGGTACGTTCTAAAGCCTGAATACACATCACCGTTGTAGGGTGAGTTCCTGTCCCAAAAGCCATACCGGGATCAAGCTCAATGATCAGTTCATCACTTGATACTCTTTCATACTCTTCCCACGTTGGAACAATGGTAAAAGTTGAAGAAATTTTCACCGGATTATAATACTTTTTCCATGCCGTTGCCCAGTCTTCCTCATTTACTTCACTGACATACACTTTGTTTTCACCAATATCAATATTAAATGAGACGAGGTTACTGATTTCCTGTTTTATCCCGTCTACAGTTTCTGCCAGAAAGCTGTTAACAGGCAGGTATGCTTTAACCATTACACCTGAATCAGGATAATCTTCAGGATTTAGATCATAAATCTCCCCGAATTGATCTTCTCTGTCTTTTAATAACTCACCCGGATCCTCAATCACAACTCCACTGGCACCAGCTTCATGTAAAATATTTGAAATCGGTTCAATTGCTTCATTTGTTGTATGAATACTTATTTCTGACCACTTCATCAGACCAGCTCCATTTCACTTCAGGCTGTCAGGGCAGTTAGCCCTGACAGTTCATTTTTTATTATTCACCTTTAAAAGCGCGTTTCACTTTTTCAAAAAAGTTATCGTGCTGCTCATCAGGTACATCACCGCTGATTTCTGCAAATTCGCGCAGCAGTGTTTTTTGTCTGTCTGTCAGCTTCTTAGGTGTAATGACTTTGACACGGATATGCTGATCGCCCTGTCCGTAGCCGTGAACATTTTTGACACCCTTACCTTTCAGACGGAAAGCAGTGCCGGATTGTGTCCCTGCCGGAAGCTTCCATTTAACTTTGCCGTGAACAGTTGGCACCTCCAGCTCATCACCGAGTGCTGCCTGTACAAATGTAATCGGCATATCAAGGAAGATATCATCGCCCTCACGCTCAAAGATTTCATGCGGTCTGACGCGGAATACAACATACAGATCTCCCGGAGGTCCTCCATTCACACCAGGTTCACCCTGGCCTGCAACTCTCATCTGCTGACCATCATCAACACCCGCCGGAATCTTCACGTGAATCTTCTTACGTTTCTTCACTTTTCCGTTACCACCACAAGTCGTACACTTATCTTTTACAAGTTTACCTGAGCCTTCACAGTGATGGCAGACTCTGCGGTTCACGATCCGGCCAAATGGTGTCTGCTGTTCAACATTCAGCTGCCCTGAGCCGTTACAGTGATGACAGGTTTCGGGTTTAGTGCCTGGCTTCGCTCCGTCTCCTCCACACGTTTCACATTGTTCTTCCTTTGGGATTTCGATATCCGTCTCCTTACCAAAGACTGCTTCTTCAAATTTAATCGTCATTGTATATTGAAGGTCATTACCCTGTCTTGGTGCATTCGGGTCGCGTCTTCTGCCGCCACCGCCAAAGAATGAACTGAAAATATCTTCAAATCCGCCAAATCCGTCAAAACCGGCACCGCCGCCAAAGCCCTGATTCGGATCAGTGTGACCAAACTGATCATAATGCGCACGCTTCTGATCATCGCTCAGTACTTCATAAGCTTCTTTAACTTCTTTAAATTTTTCACCGGCATCTTCATCTTTATTAATGTCCGGATGGTACTTTTTTGAAAGCTTTCGGTAAGCTTTTTTGATTTCGTCTTTAGAAGCACCTTCAGAAATGCCAAGTACTTCATAGTAATCACGTTTACTCATAATTCCACTCCCCGGTCCTTTTGCATAAAGGTTATTTTAGCATTTTTTAGACTGCCCTTGCAACGGCAAAGAAAAAGCCAAAGCACCGTGACTTTGACTTTTTCCGCTTCTGCTATTATTTCTTATCGTCGTCAACTTCTTCAAAGTCTGCATCGACAACATCGTCTTCAGGCTTTCCGCCTTCGCCCTGCTGCGCTGCTTCAGCCTGCTGTGCAGCTTCTTCATAAAGCTTCATAGAAAGCGCCTGAAGAATTTCCTGAAGTGCTTCTTTCTTCGTCTTAATTTCTTCAAGTTCATTCTTTTCAATTGCTTCTTTCAGCTCATCACGTGCTGTCTCAGCTTTTTTCTTCTCTTCTTCATCAACTTTTTCTCCAAGATCAGATAGTGTTTTATCTGTCTGGAATACCAGCTGGTCAGCTTCATTACGGATTTCAGCTTCTTCTTTACGCTTCTTATCCGCTTCTGCATTTTCTTCAGCTTCTTTTACCATGCGGTCGATATCTTCATCTGATAGTGAAGTAGAAGATTTGATTGTGATCTTCTGCTCTTTACCAGTTCCGAGATCTTTCGCACTTACATTTACAATACCGTTCTTATCGATATCAAATGTAACTTCGATTTGAGGTACGCCGCGTGGTGCCGGTGGAATATCTCCAAGCTGGAAACGGCCAAGCGTTTTATTATCCGCTGCCATTGGGCGTTCACCCTGAAGCACGTGGATATCAACTGCATTCTGGTTATCAGCTGCAGTAGAGAACGTCTGTGATTTAGATGTTGGGATCGTAGTGTTACGCTCAATCAGTACAGTTGAAACGCCACCCATTGTTTCGATACCAAGTGATAGTGGTGTTACGTCAAGAAGAACAACGTCTTTCACATCACCAGTCAGTACGCCACCCTGAATTGCTGCACCCATTGCAACAACTTCATCCGGGTTAACGCCTTTAGAAGGCTCTTTACCAGTTTCCTTCTTAATCGCTTCCTGTACTGCCGGAATACGTGTAGAACCACCAACAAGGATTACTTTATCAATCTCAGAAGCAGACATACCTGCATCTTTAATCGCCTGGCGAGTAGGTCCCATTGTGCGTTCAATTAATGATGAAGCAAGATCTTCAAACTTCGCGCGAGTCAGGTTCATTTCAAGGTGAAGCGGACCTGCTTCCCCAGCTGTAATAAATGGAAGTGAAATTTGAGTTGATGTTACACCAGAAAGATCTTTTTTCGCTTTTTCAGCTGCATCTTTCAGACGTTGTAGTGCCATTTTATCTTTAGAAAGGTCAATGCTGTTTTCTTTTTTGAATTCAGCTACAAGGTGGTCAATGATCACCTGGTCAAAGTCGTCACCGCCAAGACGGTTGTCACCGGCAGTTGAACGCACTTCGAATACGCCGTCGCCAAGTTCAAGGATAGATACGTCAAATGTACCGCCACCAAGGTCATAGACAAGAATCGTCTGGTCTTCTTCCATCTTATCAAGACCATATGCAAGTGCTGCTGCAGTTGGCTCGTTAATAATACGCTCTACTTCAAGACCGGCGATTCTGCCTGCATCTTTTGTTGCCTGACGCTCAGCATCGTTAAAGTAAGCCGGAACAGTAACAACAGCTTTTGTTACTTCTTCGCCAAGGTAGCTTTCAGCGTATCCTTTTAAGTATTGTAGAATCATTGCAGAAATTTCCTGAGGTGAATACTCTTTACCTTCTGCTTCTACTTTGTGGTCTGTACCCATGTGTCTCTTAACAGACATAATTGTGTTAGGGTTCGTGATTGCCTGACGCTTTGCAACTTCCCCAACCTGTTTTTCACCATTTTTAAATGATACAACCGATGGAGATGTACGGTTACCTTCAGGGTTTGCAATAACTTTTGCTTCTCCGCCTTCAAGTACTGCCACACATGAATTTGTTGTACCTAAGTCAATACCGATAATCTTACTCATTTCAACATCATCCTCCCAAATACAATTATTCGTTTACTTTCACCATTGAAGGACGGATTACGCGGTCCTTCAGCTTATAACCTTTTTGTAATTCTTCAATGACTGTATTTGATTCATAACCTTCTTCAGATACCTGCATAACTGCCTGATGAAGGTTCGGGTCAAACTGCTGACCTGTTGACTCAATGATTTCCACACCCTCAGCTTTCAATGCTTCCAAAAGGCTTGAGTGTACCATCTGCATTCCTTTTAACAGTGAAGCAGACTCATCATTTGTTGTCTCTATATTCAGTGCACGTTCAAAATTGTCAAGCGCAGGTAAAATTCCTGTCACGACATTTTGAGCACGATACTTTTGTAAAGTTTCGTTTTCTTTTTGAATACGGCGTCTGTAGTTATCAAATTCCGCACGAAGACGTAAATACTTATCTTCAGCTTCCTCTGCCTGTTGCTGCCAGTTTACTGCTTCAGCTTCTGTTGACTTTTCCTGTTGAGCTGCATTTTCTGCAGTCTCCTCAGTTTCTTCAACCGCTTCTGCTTTTACTTTTTCTGCTGTTTCCTGCTGTACATCTTTTTCTGACACGATCTTTCACCTCCTTGAAATGCTTTCCCTTTTTATTCATGCGTAAACGCCTGAATAATAGAGTGCATGAATCTCTTCAGGAAAATGCACTGCCGGGCAATGGCCAGCGGCAGGCATTATTTTTCATCTGAATCATAAAAACTCGATAATGCTTTAGATAAATCCATACTGATCACATTCAGCAGGCTGATCACCC
The DNA here is from genome assembly GCF_034427455.1 of Jeotgalibacillus haloalkalitolerans. NCBI lineage: Bacteria > Bacillati > Bacillota > Bacilli > Caryophanales > Caryophanaceae > Jeotgalibacillus > Jeotgalibacillus haloalkalitolerans. The sequence continues at coordinate 648,887 of NZ_JAXQNN010000002.1, forward strand.
TTGAATACTCCATTCTGGTAGGACCGAGTATCGCAAGTGAACCGCTTTGGCCTCCGATAACCGGAAATGATGCAGTGATCAGAGAAACGTCTTTTAACGCCTCATTGTTGTTCTCTTTCCCAATTCTGATCTGAATACCAGAACCGCTGTTTTCTTTGATCAGCGGATACAGATAATCCTCTTTATCAATGACATCCATAAGCATTCTGAGCTTATCAATATCATTGAATTCAGGCTGGTTCATCATATTCATCTTTCCGCCAAAAAACAGTTTATCATGAACCGGTACGTTCATAATCTGCGCAAATGCTTCGATCATGAGATCATAATTTGCAATATGGCGTTTCAGAAATAATGCTACCTCTTTGTACATCTTGTCATGAAGCTCCGCAAGCGGCGTGCCGGTCAGCTTTTCATTCAGTATTCTGACCATCCGTTCAATATCTTCCGGATTCAGTCCGGGCGGAATCGTAAACCTTTTGTTTTCAACATGTCCTGTATCTGTCACGATAATCGCGATTGCACTGTCCTGGTTTAAAGGGATAATCTGAACGCTTTTCACCTTGTTATCATGGTGATCCGGCCCAAGAACAATCGATGTGTAATTCGTCATCTGTGACAGGATTTCAGCTGAGCGCTGAACGACATTTTCAATTTCAAGAATTCTGTCTGCAAAGATTGATTGTATCTGAGACATATCCTTTTTCTTTAATGCCTGCGGTGAGAGCAGGTGATCCACATAAAAACGATATCCTTTTTCTGAAGGAATACGCCCTGATGAAGTATGGGTTTTTTCTAAAAGGCCCATTTCTTCAAGGTCATACATTTCATTCCTGATTGTAGCGGAACTGAAAGGAATTTCATCTTTTTTGGACAGGCTTCTCGAACCTACCGGCTGGGCAGAGCGAATAAAATCATCAATAATCACTTGAAGAATAAGTAATTGCCGATCTGTTAGCATCTTTTATCACCCCTGTTAGCACTCACTTATCACGAGTGCTAAATCTATTTCTTAAGTTATCAAATGATGATTTTACTGTCAACGACTATGCATTAATTTAATCCAAGAAATGATTGAAAAACTTCATTTCCAAGAAATCTTCCTTCACGCGTTAATCTGATCCGGTCATTATCAATCTCCAGCAGGTTTCTCCCTGTCATATCTTTTACCGGTGATTCAAATACCTGCATCAACTCAGTATTAAATTTCTGCTTAAAGTGCGGAATCGATACACCTGCTGTTTTTCTCAACCCAAGGAACATCTCTTCTTCCATTTTCTCATGAGCTGTTACTTCAGCCTGATGGAATATAGGTAATTTCCCGTCTTTAAGAGATTGAATGTATTTGGAAACGGGCCCGATATTTGAATATCTGACGCCATTTACATAACCATGTGCACCTGCACCGAAGCCGTAATAGCTTTCATTTTCCCAGTAAGTCAGGTTATGAAGGCTTTCAAAGCCCGGTTTGGCAAAGTTGCTGATTTCGTACTGGTGCAGCCCTTTTGCTGCCATTTTATCCATGAGCAGATCGTACATAGCCGCTTCAGCATCCTCACCCGGCAGAGGGAGACGCCCTTTTCTCATCAGGTTATAAAAGACTGTCTTAGGCTCAACGATCAGTGAATACCCTGAATAATGAGGCAGATCTAGTTCAAGCGCACGGTCAATTGTATCTTCAAAATCTTCAAGTGTCTGTTCAGGCAGCGCATAGATCAGGTCAATGCTGATATTACTGAAGCCTTCTTCCTGTGCTTCTTTCACAGAACGGTATACATCTTCAGACCGGTGATTACGCCCGATCTTTTCGAGCAGCCTGTCATTGAAGGACTGTACGCCAAAGCTGAGCCTGTTCACGCCGTATGCTTTCAGCACGCTAATTTTATCCTTACTGAGATCTCCCGGGTTGGCTTCAAATGTGTATTCCGTGTCTTCTGTGATATCAAAGACTGACTGAATCCCGGTACATAACTTTTCGAGCTGGGCCGCACTGAGCGCAGTAGGTGTTCCCCCACCGACAAATATACTTTTCATTGACTGCGTGCCCTTTTGTGTTGTACGCATTTCCTGAATGAGCATCTCTATATACTCATCAACCGGCTGGTTTTTCATAAAGACTTTATTAAAATCACAGTAGTGGCAGATATGGTGACAAAACGGAATGTGTATATATACTGCTGATGTCATGCTTTTCCTCATTCCTTTAACATAGAAAAAGGGACGTTTCCTGCTGTATGCAGAATCCGCTCCCCTTTCACATGTATAAAAATTATTTTTCCCCTTCATCCATCTGAAGGACAGCCATAAAGGCTTCTTATGGTGATGTTGGTACGGAGTGTATCTTAATGTATTCTATTGTATTTAGCAATCCATACAGATCAAGGGCTTTTATTTCCTTTTAGTATCTTAACATCATTTTTCATATTTTTGTTTATCTTAGTGTATTTTATTGTAACGGTGGCACTGCGGTGGAAAACAATATAATGCCAGTGAAATTGAGTGAAACCAAATACCTCCTATTCATGTATACTGTTGGTAAATACATATAGGAGGTTTTTATTTGAATACAACTAAAAAAGTACCTGTGTATAAAAGGAAATGGTTCATTATATTAATTCCCACTTTATTCGTTATCGGTTTAATCGGCAATTTGTTTCAAGATGAAAATGATGAATCGGGTCTTAGTAGTGAAGAAAATATTGAAGAGTTAAATAGGATTGCAGATCAATTAAAGAGTGATTTGGCTGTTCAGGATATTGAAGATACAGCAAGTGCTACTCAAGAAGAAGAGGCTATTGAAAAAGAAGACTACGAAGAAAAAGTTACAGCTGATGAAAAAGAAGTGTTTTTAAATTCAGTTGGCTCAAGGTTTGATTCGACTATGGATCGCTATGATGAAATTTGGGCTGATCATTATGAAGAACCTATGTCCTCATTTAGTGAGGGTTCCTTGGATATCTATTCCGCATATAAGGAAATCAGCCATGCTGAGAACCAATATGAAATACTTACTATTACTATTGATGAATTGGATATTCCAGAAGAGCTGTCCGATGAAGCAACCGAAAACATTAGTGGATACCAAAGTGAGATGAAAGAAGCAATTTCTTACCGCTTATCTGCTATAAGAAGAACCTTAAAAATGATTGACGATAACAATTACTCACCTAAAGAAGTAACAACTATTGAAGGGCAAATTGTAGAATCAAATAAGTATGTATTAAATGCCACAGTGTATGTAGCTTCTCTCAAAGCTTATTACGAAATCACTGAATGATCCTCCCCTGCCCTATCAGCAGGGGTTTACTTATGCATGATTTACGCCAACCACATGATCGAAACTGACCTTCACTTCATCCGCATTCTCTTCTATTAATATGTACCGCTTCTGGTACTCAATCATTTTCACCATTCCAGTGATGCTGGAAATCCGATTTTCTTTAAATATCTTCAGCTCAATCTCCTGCTGAAACTCACAGGCCTCTTGGATCGTCAGAAAGATCATCTCCATCATTTGCTCATCCATGATCGGTTGCTTTTCAGCATTGTATTTATATTCAAAGAAATCACGTAGCTGCCCCACATGTTCAGGCAGCATCATACTGGTCCACTTAATCGTGCCGCGGTCTCTATTTTTATCATCCACTTAGATCACCATCTTTTCACGTTTAATCACAGGGACAATTGAAAGAACATTATCATATTGGAAGGTACGTACGGCACCACGCTTGAAGCAGAAGGCTGTGAATGAAGTATTATGAAGATTCCGGATCCTTATTTTTCGCTCAGAGCATTGGCCAGACTTATCCATATAGATCATCTTTACCGTGTGGTTTTGCTGCTGGTACTTCATTAGCTGTTCTCTCATAATGTTCCCTCCTTTTGTTTGATTATACGAACAAACGTTCTATTTGTAAATATTATAAATTTTTCCTTCCAATTAGTTTTAATTAAATGTAACATTTTAACTACAAAGAACTGGGGAGTGATTAATTTTGACTACAGTCTATTTACCAACTCGCTTTAAACGAACAACTATCAATTTTATTTTAGAAGACATTATTAACGAAGACCTTCACCCGAAATCAGACGAATTCACATTTGACTTTTCGCGTCTTACTTTCATTGAACCGGCTGCTATAACTTTACTTAGCAATTTATTCGAATGGTTATTACATAACGATGTTAAAGTTTATATTGATCTACCTGATAAATATGGGGATAAACCTAATTGTCCGATTAAGTTTTTAGATGACTCCCTGTTCTTTAAGGAGTATTTAGAAAAACCATTATATGAAGATCCTCATCCAAGAGTAACTACATTACCACTTACAAAAGTCCACTACACTAACAGTCAACAGTGGATAGATAATAATTTCAAACCATGGTTGGCCCGCCGATTAGATGTCCATGTTAGCAGGCTAGATACAATTAGCATGTGTATTGGAGAAGTCTTTAATAACATTGTTGATCATACTGATACTGAAATAGGTTCGGTATTTGCTCAGCACTACCCACAAACAGATTGTATTAAAATATGTGTAGCTGATTTTGGAATAGGAATTGCTAAAAACATTCAGGAAAAATACGATGCTAATTTAACTGATCGTGAAGCATTAATACTCTCCATTAAAGAAGGTTTTACTACTCAAGATACACCAAGGAACAGAGGAGCCGGGCTTGCGACATTGGTAAAAAATATTGTTACGCAAAATAAAGGTGCTGTTTGCATAATGTCTAATAGTGGTATACTATCAAATAAGATCCACAGTGAAGCTGGGATTATCGCTACTGACTCATACAGTTATTATCCGGGAACATTTATTGAAATTGTATTAAACACGACCAATATTGAACAAATATTGGATCACGAGGAGGAGTTCGAATGGGAATTTTAAAAATTTCTGACCATGTAGAACGTTGCTACTCCAATCATGATGGACTGATTATCCAAGAGATACTTCGAAGTAAACTGAATGATGGATACTCGGTTACTGTTTCTTTTCAAGGAATAAATGGAGTAACATCGTCGTTCGTAAACACTGCTTTTATTGAGCTATTAGATACATTTGATTTTAGCTTTATAAAATCTCATGTGAAATTTGCGGATACAAATTCTCAGATAAACGGTATGATCAAAGATCGTTTTCGTTTTGAAGTGTTTGAGAGGAAAAATGCAACTTTAGTTTAATATATGAAAAAAGGCAGTCCTCCAATTTTATGAGGGCTGCCTTTAGATTATACTTTTTCGATTTTAATATTCTTCTTACGAGCTTCAATCGCTTCTCTCGCTTCTTCGATTGCATTGTCATCTTCAGAAAATGCACCTACCTGGACGCCATCGATAATGACACGATAGATATCTTTTTTCGGCTTCGGTGGGTACTTTTTGACTTTGGCATACTTGCCATCAGCATTACTAATCCATCCCGCTCCGAGCCGAATCCAGTCACCCTTCTCTTCATATAAATGAACAGTCTTTTTTCCGGATCCATGACCTGCAGGAAGCACACGAATGATCGGTGCATTTAATGAAGGTTCAGTCCGGTAGTTCATCGCCTGACTGCCGATCACGACTGTTCCGATTCTATCTGCAGGATTCGTCGTATACTTTGGATTAATGTTCACACTTGGCTTTGGCTTACGCTTTAAACCATAGTGATTTACTACACCTTTAGCCATTGCTTCACCTGCAGCTTTTAATACGGCATCATTTCTCAAGCGCTTTACATCAATCGAACTATCCATATACCCGCCTTCTGTGAGAATAGCAGCCATTGGATGACCTTTGAACCCGGTCTCACGCAGTACGTAAAAATTAGCTGCTTTGATCCCGCGATCAGATAACCCCATTGCTTTTACCAGACCCGGATGCACTGCACGTGCTAATGCCATTGATCTCGGGTTTCCAGATGCCGGATCCATGACATACGTTTCTGTGCCGGTATGTGTACCCCATACACCCTTAAAAGCATTATGGTGCGCGCTAATATATGCATCTGCTTTAAAATCATTTGCTCGCTTCACCCGAATAGACAGAGCTACATCTACCCTGCCAGTCGGATCATCTACACGGATCTGATCGACACCCTGATATTGTTCAAGATAATCCATAGCTGCGCGAATGACTTTGTTGTTAAACGTCCATTCACGTTCACCAGCCGGCGTCCGTTTCCCTGCAGTATATAGTCCGTGTCCTGCACACCATGCAACCTTAACCATCACGCTTCTCCCCCTTTCGTAACACCCTTACGGATATTAAATACTTCAAAAAGTCCGGTTGCGGACAATCCTGCTAATCCGCCGGCCCATAGCCGAAGCGTTACATCTAAATCAGTAAAAGGAGATGCTGCGAATCCAATAAAAAGCCCGATCACTACTGCAAGTGTCGGGATGAGATTCTTTTTAATTGGAAATGATTTTTTTGCTCCTTCTACCAGCGCTAAAATGATTGGTAATAATACCGTTCCGAAAGATAGTGTCTGTCTCATAACCTCATTCATTTCTTCCATGCTGATCCTCTCGCTTTCGATATAATTTTTTCTCCATCCGGTCTACACGATTTTCCACAGTGCCAAGTGTAGTCTGCATCGATTGAAGTGTTTTAGATGTTTCGTGCTGAATTTCATTTGATTTTTCAAGGTGAGTCATCAGGCGTTCTTCTCTTCTGTTGGCTTCAGCTCTTGCGATATTATTTGATTCTTTTAAATCACGTTCACGTTCAACGTTTTCTTTCCGCATTTCTCTGATGACCGCTGCTGCAAGGATAATACAGCAGACTGCCCACACAGCTTGCGAATTAGCAATTTCATGTGCAATTTGCATAAGCGCCCCCTATAATTTAATTTTGAAATGATTGCAATATAAAAAAGCGCACCCTATGGGTACGCTCTTTCTCTCTCTTTTTTTGTCGCTAATCCCTGTAAAATTTTGAGCTCCTGAAATGTTAATTCGCGACTTAACTTCTCCTGGAACTCCTTCACTAAAAGTTTTAGCAATGCCGAATCAATGTAAATATCCTCAGACATGATAGCCACTCCCCTATGACTATGAATCGGAGTGACCCAGTGAATTACCTTCTCACTAAATAATATACATTAAGTGCATATTATTTAAAAATAATAATTTATTTATATTTTATTCTGCCGGCTGATTCAATAATTCAACAAGCTTTTGGCGAGCGAGCTCATTGATCCCATCAGAAGATGAGCTTACCGCAAAGAATTCTGCCTGTGTTGCCTCTACAAAACCGCCAATATTGATCTGACCATTTGTGCTGTTAAAACGCAGCTGTACGAATGTCTGCTCTCCCTTTTGATTAAATGAAATATTGCTTACCTTAATATTTAGATTTTCCATCATGTTCAATCCGCTCCTTTTTCAAATTAAAAAGAGCACCTGATTAGGCACTCTTGGTTTCCGTTTCTTTTTCAAATTGCTTGCAGAGATAATTATAAATACTTGCTTCTGGACCGGACCACTCTTCTTCACATTCAAATAATACTTTCTTTACGGTCTTTAAGTAGCCTGTCACATTCCCCCCTTCAAGGATAAAAACTTCCTCAAACAGCTCCTGTTTTTCCTGGGTAAGTGACTCCATATCAAGAACATCATAAGACCCATCTTCTTTCTTAAGAGCTTCTCCCTCATCGTTTTTGCGGCTGTGTTCTTCAAGAAGAGTCTTTTCATGCTTCGCTACTTTTTTCAGCTGCTTTTCAAGTTCTTCGATTAAATCTGAACGATGACGTGATTCTTTATTTTTTAATACCAACTTACTGAGTAAATTGATTGAACCAAAAATTTTCCCATTTTCGATTTCAAGTTTCATTTGATCGTCTCCTTTATGCTGCTTTTTCTAATTCCTGCACACGTGATTCCAGGTATTGATTTTTTATTTCTAATTTATTGATCCGGTCTTCGTGATCCTCATACCATTCAGCCAGTTCTTGAATCGCTTTTAGCTGGTACGTCTGCAGCTTATAGTTTTCAATACTGCGACCATCCGGTGCTGCGACTGTTAAGCTATCTTCTGCAATCAGACCGATCTGACGATTATTTAAAATGCCATTATTCAGGTCATCAATCAGATCGTAATTTACAACTGATAACTCCCTCAAAACCTCAAGCGCATTTCCTTCATACACTTCAATATTCGTTTTATAATCACGACTGGAAGCCGTATTAAATGCTGATGCTTCGACAGGTCGAAATGTTCCGGTAGTTCCTGTTGCTGTGACACGCAATGATCCTGTGGAAGACGGTCGGTTATAAATATGGGTTCCTGTATTGATATCCAGAGCATTCGCATACATGAAGGATGCTCTGGTGTGAATGAACTGATCCGTTGTTCCATTTCGGGTAAAACGAACTTCCATGCCATCATCCACTCTGATGTAAGTATGGAGATTCGGCAGCCCGTCCACCGTATTTGTAAAAATTGATGCCTCAGGATAAAAAGGTCGTTTCGTTGCGATCCGGTCTGTGAATAGCGTCATCAATTCTGTTTCTACCCCGTCTTGGTCACTATCCAAGGTATTTGTTAAAAACCTAAACTTTGAACCGTGGAATGCTGAGATATCGACTTGTTTATAGAGTGCATCTGCTTCAATCTGAAATCCACCAAATTCTAATCCTCCGCGGGAATAGGCAGTGAGGCGACTTGGATTGAATAGAAACTTCCGTGTATAGATCCCACTCTGAATATCTCCATCAATGCCTGTTCCTTCATACTGCGTATCAACGGTATAGCCATCATAAATACCTGCACCTGTTGACTTCGTTCCGCTGATATCCAGCAACCCATCATCAAGGGTCATCACTCCCCATGAACCATCTGAGATAATTCGTGCACCATTAATATTACCTGCAGTAATTGTGCCAAGATTACCGGTAATATCAGAAAGAACGGTCACTGCACCAATCAAATCAATATTTGCCGATTGAATCTTGGCAGCTTCTGGTGAAAGATTGATCGCACTAATGACGCCGTTTTTATCAACTTTGATATCTACTTCATCCGATAACTGAGTAATGGTACTTTCAGCGATGTTCACTCGGCCGGTAAGTGTATTAAAATCCGTCTGCGCTACCTTTGTGATAATCTGATTTGCTTGTTGAGTTAAAGATGACTCTGCACTGACGATACGGTTTGTTAACCCAACCGTCATATCCGAGGGTACTTCCACAACTTTTGCATTTGCTACATACACACTTCTTGAAGATGTATTACTCCAGTTGAGAAAACGTAACCTGATCCGTTCGGTATTTGGCTTCATTCGTGCATGCGTGTAAGCTCTGGTTGCTGTCCCTTTGAACTTACTGCCGTCCTGGCCTGTTGGTAAAATATATGCAACCATCTTGGTCCAATCTGATAGAGGTTCACTGCTTCCGGCTACATACCAGAAATAAAAGTTAGATGTATCAGATCCCGGATTCCCCGAAGCATCAGCGATCGTTTCAAATGTTGCACCGCCGCCACCTCGTAGGACACCATTTAAACCAACATAAAAATGTGAGCCTGACGGCACCGGTTGGTCTGACTTTACCCATAGCGATACCTCGTACATCTTGGCAGGATCGACATAGAAATAATCTGAATAATACTGCGTATTTCCACTTGAGGTACCCCTAAGCACAGGCACCTCCACCCCAAAGAATGACTGAGCAGTCACACTGATGGGGTTTGATGAACTACTGGATGACCATTCACCTGATAGAGAATCCGTCACGCTTGTCGGGTTAAACAACAAGTTACCTGTGGTACTCTCTAAAGTATTTAAGTCACTTTGCAATGTACTAACACTCGTTGTAATACTCCCCACATCAACCTGCAGACTTGAAACATCATTACGAACGCTATCCACCTCACCGGCGATGCTATTCACAAGTGTTTGTTCAGCTTTCAACTCAAGACTGGTACTGATCTGCGTAATGCTTGATTGAGCGTTACTAATAGAAGTCGTATGATCGTCCACAGTTTGAGTCAAACTACTCACTTCAGTGCTAATCAAATCAGCTTTTTGATCAATTCTTGACGCATACTCCTGTACTGATGTAATTGCTGCATCAGTATCTTCAGGAGCCGGTGTCCAGTCGGTTGCTTTATTTCCTTTTTCAACTTTAATGTTTGTAATGTAATATCTTTTTCCATAACTATAAATATGAAATATTTGGCCTGACGGAATTGTTTTGTTTGTTGTAAAAGTATACCTTCTCCAGTTAGTATCAAGAGCAAACGAACCACTTGCGCCAACGTTTAAAAATCCAATTCTGGCACTTGTAGATGCGTCTAATGCCTTTGCCTCAAATGAAAATGAATAAACTACATCTTCATTTGATACAGTTTGATAGATACCGTTTGAAGTGCCAATGTATGCTGCTTTTTTACCGTCAATAGAAGCATAAGTAACAGAGCCATTGTTGAGCCAGTTTTGAAGTGAACCAGTGTAAAAATTAGAGTTTTTAATCATGTTCCGTCCACCAATTTCGAGTCCATTCAACTCAGCTTCAACACTTTCTACTTTCGCAGAGATGCCACTCACACTGACCTCAAATGAAGCAAAATCAGTCTGCAATCCAGCGACCTTATTATCCACTACAGTAAGCTCAGATGATTCAGCTTTGGCTGATAAAATACCCGCCTGTAATGTCAGTTCTGCATTAATGTTAGAAACTGATCCGGTCAGCGTGTCTACACTGGATTGATTCGCTTTTAATGCAAGTCCATCAGCATTGGCATTGATCTGCAGCTGCTGATCTGAGACAGTGCCTTCCAGGTTACTTAATGTAGTAATTGTTGCTGACAGATCACCTGTTACTGTATCGATATCAGTTTCAACAGTTGTGAGCCTGCCACCTGCAGCTGATAGTTCAGCCTCATTGACTGATACTCTTGAAAGCAGATTATCTGAAACAGTCTGCAGCGTATCAACTTCAGATATGATACCTGACACATCACCACTGATTAAATTGATATCACCAAGCATATTCGCGAGTTGACTATCAATTAAACTAAACTCACCATCGACATAATTGATGCCGGCTTTTTGCGCCAGATCATTCTCCAGGTCAATTCTTGTCTGGCTGATCGTTTGGTTCACAACCTGAACGGTTTCAGTGTCTTTCTGTTCAGCATGATCCTTCGCCTGCTGCTCTGCCTGATTTGCTTTCTCCTGTGCGCCTTGCGGTGTTTCAGCACCAACTTCTGCCGCAACTGTCGGGGTAATTTTCGCCCATTCAGCACCATTCCAGATATGTGCGACTTCCACAGCGCCACCCGTCTTAATCCAGATCCGCTGCGAATCCCCTTCAGGCTCTTCAGCGCTTCGGATTACTTTTAATCCGTAAAGCGTCTGCAGTTCTCTGAAGGTTGCCAACACATCCTCTTCCGCGTACTCGATCACTTCACCAAGCACATATCGTTTTTTCGATTTGTCCTGAATAGATCGGATCACTTCAACCACCCTTGACTCTAAATAGAGTGGTGGTGAGTACCGGTCTTCTTTTACCCGCGTCGTGTCATTTAGCCGAACCTTTTCATGTTCATAACCAAAGATATGCTCGATGGATGCAGCTTCAATGCGATACTCAATGGCAGCCGTTATGCGTTTATTTAACTCAGTACGCCCGTACTGCTTTAATTCTTCGCTGGTCATTTCCTCACGAGTGCTTTCAGGCTCATAGATTTCAATCAAATGATTTCCATCACGCCCCCATGCCTGGAGGGCTGCTTCATCTTCCACAAGCTCAGTCAGCCGGGACCCATCTTCTTTTTCAGGGCCAATACAAAAAAGCGCTGTGACTAAGCGCTCTGAGTAAACTCTTCTTTCGATACCGATTAAATCTTTACCGGCTTCAATTTCCTTATGGTTGTTTTCTCCCCGGCGTTCCACCATATCAGCATATCGACCAATCACACTATAACCACGCGTTTCAATGTGGAAATCAAGCTCGACATCAAATAGACTGGCAAGCTGCTTTAAGGCTGCGTACGGATCCAGATGCTTTTCAATGGTCCAGGTCCGGGTACCTGAATAATCTGTGTTCCCACGCTGAAATTCAGTGCCAGCTAATACATAGTCGATGCCTGCATTTAATGTAATCCCTTCAAGTTTAATCGGCGCAATCACTTTTGCTTTCTTTAGATCAAGATAGGAAGGACTGGCATAGACGGTCTTCTCATCATTGTATGTTTCAACTTCACTGACGATAAATTCCCGGTACAGTCCTTCATCTTCATCCGGGATAATGACACGCTCGCGCGCCTCAAAAAACTGTGCTGCAGGGTGCGTTGCGTCCAATGTGAATTTAAACTCTTCCACCAGCTCAGACGTACGAAGATGCTCGTCATCCCAAAATGCTTCAACCCATGTCAGGAGGGCATCTGTTTGTTTATCTAATACATTGATCATAAATAACGATCCCTCCATTGTACATTGACGTCATAAGCATTTGGCGGCCCGAACATGAGTGCGTTTGCCCCTTTGTTGAGCGTGAAGAATTTTGCACCAAAATCTTTATTTGTGAATGGCTCCCCATTGATCGTGATCTTCTTGGTCGTATGATCAATGATGATCTCATCACCCGGGTTTGCGATGACCGGGATGCCGTTATTCTGTGTGTTTACGCGGCGCACGTAAACGCTCCTGATATGATTTCGGTATGGTTCCGGCGATGTACCGTGTGCCCCTGCATGTAACCCAACGGCAGCTAACCGTTGTGGAAATTCATTCAGGATATCTTTGTAGCCAAACGAGCGGACTTCATAGACAAAGAATTTGCCATACAGGAGCGTATCTCTGCCAACTTCCACCCGGTATTGATTTCCCTGCTTTTCAAGCGAAATGTACCCATGAAAATCGCCAAAGTATCTTGAATCATTCCGCAGATTCACAATGAATTCAGACCGGCCGACATTTCTTAAATTGACTTCTACAGACGCATAGCCTGATGTAACCTGAAAGATCACAGCAAGCTTCCCCATGATATTCCCTGACTCATCAAGCAGATAGGTTTCCGCTCGCGTTTTTTCACGTGTGTTCTTTAGTATCATATCGACATACATCCGCACATAAAAATCCTCTGCAGGTGCTGAGATCGATTTCGTTAATGCAGGACCATGCCAGGCTGCCCCGGACCCATAATCAGATGCCCGGAAGACCTGGCCAGTCGTTTCAAATGCACCGGTCTTGGCACCGCCATCTGGTGTAAAAAGTGCCTGTCCCCAGCCAATTAAAGATGTGAGTTGATCTGTAAGTAATGGCGTGTATTTCTGATAGACGATTTCATCCAGGTTCACCGGATCACCAATTCGCATATAGGCATCTTCTTTTACAACATCAAGAAACGTAATTGGTTCGTTGACGGTGAATGTAAAGATCGGGTGTGCCGGTGCTGTACCGCCTACAGTGACGACCTGTGCATTTCCGTCATTAATCAAGTCTTGTTCATATGGAACTGAACTATATTTGTATGGATCTGGACAAAGAAAATTAATTGTGGCTTTATAAACACCACCCCATTCAAAGGTTTCTGTTATGCCCTCACTGATAGCATAAAATGTTCGATTCGGCTCATCATTAAATATCAATGGTTTTTCTACACTCACATTAAAAATTTTGTTCAAGTCTTCAACAGCTACTTTTAACAGAGCAACATCAACGTGGTCTAAGGTAATATTTATTGTTATCGGTCTTACTTTAATTTTCTTTTTAGTAAGAAGAGCGCCATCTCTAAAAGGAATTTCTAACAGCTCTAATTCTTTGTTCATTAATCCTCTACCGTTAACAGACTCTATAGAAAAATATTCACTTAAATCTACACCGTCGTATGAGACTGATAAATCTTCATTATTACTCATTAAAGTTTTCACCCCCTCGCTTGTCGATTCCTATTATCCCTGCGATCATTTTCATCTTTCACAGTTTTTGCTACAGCTTTCCCTACCTCTCTTCCATCAATTACTACAACCATCTCAGGTTGATTGATATAGCGAAGAACATCACCGAAAGCACTCTGTATTAATTCAACAAAATCATTTGAACCACTGATACCCGACACATCACCGGTCATTCCAGCAACCCCGCTCACGGTAGAAATTAAATCATCTACAATAGAACTCGTTGCATTTTTCACTCTGCCGGATTTCTTTTCAACACCAATTGCTAAACCTTCTCCGGCATCTTCTCCATCTTCCATCAGTACTCTTGAAGGTGAACGAATACCAAGTAGATCTTTGACTACTCCCGGAATGGAATTTGTGATTTCCGAGACTTTTCTACCTACTGCACCTGCCATTGATCCGATACCATTGATTAATCCTCTAATAATGTCCTTACCTATTTCGAGGAGATCAATTCCTTCAAAGCTCTCAATCAAAGGTGAAATCACATCGCTGTTCAACGTGGACAGAAGTTCACCCACTACCTGGATAATCCCATCGATTAAAGCTAAAAGAATTTCAATCCCTGCTTCTAAAATCATTGGCAAATTCTCAATAATTGCTGAGACAATTTCAATAATTAAAGTTACTGCAGTCTCTATCAACTGAGGTAATATTTGAACAATTCCATTGATCAACGCTAAAAGAATTTCAATTCCTGATTCGATAATTGAAGGCAGATTCGCAATCAAAGTTTCAACTATCGTTAGAATTAAATTTAACGCTGCCGATACCAACTCAGGCAGAATCTGAACAATTCCATTAATTAATGTTAAAAGAATCTGAATCCCTGCATCTAAAATCATTGGTAGATTCTCAATCAAAATACTGACCAATTTCAGGACAATATCTAAAATTGCAGTAATTAAAATCGGTAAGGCAAATAGAATCCCCTGGATAAGTGTCATCAAAATTTGAATTCCTGATTCCAAAATGACCGGCAGTAGGGTTGTCAGCGTGTTGACGATTGTTGTGATTAATTCAAATAAAATTGTAATGAGTGTAGGTAGTACAGAAATGATTCCGTTTAGAATCGTCATGAGAATCTGAATACCGACTTCAAGCAGAAGTGGCAGTAATGTTGAAATGGTTGTAATTATAAAATTGATTAACCCTAATAAGATCGGCAATATAATTGGCAACGCACTTTGAATGCCTTGAATTAAAAATGTAAGTATTTCAACACCTTTTGCTAGAAAGAATGGTAATTGAGTGGTTATGAAAGTCAGTACCATATTTAAAATAGAAAGTATGGCAACTGTCAAAACCTCTCCATTACTCGCAATACCTTCAGCAATCGCAGGTAAAAATCTCGATGCAGCAATGACTAAGCCCGGAATCCCACCAATCAACATACCAATGATAGTCGGAATCAAATTTTGCAGTATAGATTGAAGCTGAGAGAAGTCACCATTGAGCGCTGCCCCAATTGCTTCACTGAGTGTAGAAAAGATCTCTTTAATAATTTCAATAGCCGGCTGTAATTCATTAA
Organism: Jeotgalibacillus haloalkalitolerans; assembly: GCF_034427455.1. Classification (NCBI taxonomy): domain Bacteria; kingdom Bacillati; phylum Bacillota; class Bacilli; order Caryophanales; family Caryophanaceae; genus Jeotgalibacillus; species Jeotgalibacillus haloalkalitolerans. The sequence continues at coordinate 664,318 of NZ_JAXQNN010000002.1, forward strand.
TTGCAATCTGAGCAAAGGCGCTTATTTTATCAAGCAAACCATCGACACTGCTTTTGAAAGATTCGCTGTTGTTATATAAAACAAAAAATCCTGCAGTTAGTGCTGCGAGAGTTGCAATAACAATTCCAATAGGACTAATTAAAGCACTGATGACCCCAGCCATTACAGCTACCCCAGTGGTCGCGGCTGTTGTAGTGCCTGCTACTACACCTATTGCAGCAGATAAAGTAGAGAAAAAGCCCAAAAGACCTGTCACAATCGGCATTAAGAACAGATAAGCTGTACTCAACGCACCAATTGCTGCTATGGTCAGGGCTAATGCACGGACCATTTCCGGATTACTAGAAGCCCATGCAGCCATTGCACTTAAGAAGTTTGATAGTTCAACGATTAGTGGCGTGAGCGCTAAAGACAATTCAGCCATTTCATGCTGTAATTCTGCCGTGGCTCTTGCATGTTCAGCTACTTCTGGGTTTAGTTCCTCGTATTTATCTGATACTTTCCCGAAACCAAGGTCAGCTAGTTCCTGCATTACAAAAGTCGTTTCTTCTCCACGTTCTTTAGCAGCTTGAAGTTTTCCATTAAATGTTTCTAAATTAACCCCTGATCGCTCAAGCAACTCAGCGAAAGGACCAATTGCTTCCCCAGTTGCGAAAGTTTCCTGCAAGCCATCAGCAATACCTTCCGTCTTCAATGTATCTGAAAATTTGATTGCCGCACCGTTTATTAGATCAATAGTGTCAGCAAGCTCTGAATCCTTGAACCCGGATGCAAGTAAATTCGAAACTGTTTCAACGGCAGAGTCTGACTCTCCGGTCACTTCTGTGATCTTAAGAAACGCACTTTCAACAAGTCCTAAATCATTTCCCGCTAAAACAGCATTCGTTTTGAGCCTGGCCAGGTCCCTGTTGTATTCTTGCATTCCTGTTACAAGTCCACCGATCGCCGCTGTCCCTGCTGCAGCTCCTGCACCTAATCCAGTAGCAATATCTCTTCCAGCATCTGCAGCCTTACGTCCGAGCTTCTTTAAATCGTCCCCTGTGACTTTTGCTTTTCTGCGCTGATCTTCTAACTTTTGATTGGTGCGTGAAATTTGGTTCGCTAATCGTTGCTCATCAATACGTGCATCTGTTAATTTCTTGGCCATGTCCTGGGCAGCTTTTGAGTTTTCTCCAAACTGCTTCTTTACAGCTTCATACTGCCTTTCAGTTTCAGCAACCCGCTTGCCGGCTATCTCATGCTGCCGACCAAGATGCTTAACTTTAGCTTCCAACTTTTCAGCTTCTGAAGCAGTTTCCTTCATCTGCTCTTCTTGAAGAACAAATTCTCTTCTTAATTGGCTGGACTCATTGCCCATTTCTTTCATGGCCTTGTTAAACTGCTCATTGAACAATTTGACGGTTACCCGCGTTTGTGGATTTTTAGGCATTTTCTCACCTCACTTTCTTTTCAGTTTTTATCACATTGTTTTCGGGTTCGACATCCAACCTTTGACGGCCATTGCATTCACATATGCTCTTTCAACATTTTGTATGGGATCATGCCAAAACAGATCTGGATCTAAACCGATACCTATTACATACCAGGCATATTTATCCTCCACATGCTCAAAAGTGAGGTGTGGAGGCTTTACTTTTTTTCACCGCTTTTTGCACCCTGCGTTGATTTCTTTAACCCATCCGCAAATGCATTTTGATTTTGCTGCATCGTATCTTTAATTAAGCTGGTATACATCCTCACTGTTTCTAAATGTGAATAATGGTATCGTTCAAGGAACTCATCGAGGCTAAATGACTCCTGACGATTCGCTCCTTTAAACGCCAGATAAATTAAAGCATGTAGTTTATGCTCAGGAAGAGAGTCAAGCATCTTCATACCTTTTTCTTTCTCATCCGTAATATGCTTTGTTTCAGCATCCAGCTTGATTACATCAGAAATTAAGCTACCGTCAATTAACCCTTCGTCTCTTCCTTTTTTCAAGGCTGCATTAGATAAGTAAAGAGGATATTTCTTTTTGTTTTTGAAGACCTCAACAAATTCTGTGTTTCCTTCAACTTCACGCTCTTCAAATTCAATTTCTTTCAGTTCAATTACTTGAATTTTCTTTGACACATTCATCTCTCCAATCAGAATTAAAAAGAACCCTCTGAAATCAGAAGGTTCTCGTTATTATGGGGTTGCTACTAATTCGACTAATTCTCTTGTAAAACTTGTATGCCAGTCATCAGCTACGGTTGGATCTTCCAGCTCATCCACAAAGGCTTCATAATAAAGCTCTCCAACCTCATCAGGTAGCGCTGTAAACTCAAGTTCGATCATTGCCACTTCTTCAGCGCCATTTTCAATTGACTGGATTTTCAGACCGGCCGCAGATGAAACATTCGGAAAGGCAATCAGCTTTGTCACGTCTTCAAACTCATCTACAACATCAAACGTCAGCACAAAGTTATAACCTTTTGAATTCACGCCATATGAGTAGATGCCAGGCTTTAATCCTTCATTCTTTAATCCAAATACATCACGCAGGACTTGCACCGGGATATGACCGCTGTACGTCAAATTATGCTGCATTGGTTTTGTGATCTTTTTGGTAGTGGCACCTTTACATTTTTTGATAATAGAAAATGACTCTGTTTCACCTTCTACTGTACCGGTGCAGCCAATAGCAGTACCCGGCTCTTGAGTGCCATTTTTGACAAACTGAACAGATCCATTTTCTACAGTGACTGCATCAAATTCTGTAATAATTGTTGGCATTATTTAAGTCCCTCCTCAATTGCTTTTAATAGGTCAGCATCCAGCAGCTCTACTAATCCAGGTAACGCTTTATCTCTTCCACGAGACATAAACTCCTGAGGTACCCGGTTATGGTTGCCGATACCTAAATCCGGAAACGCTAAATAACCAAAGGACCCCGGATTACTTGCTGCTCCGCCCTTTGGTTTAATTGTTACTTCAAGATTCTCTTTTACTTGTGTAGACCAGCGCATATTTCGTGCATGATCTTTGTCACGCACCACACCATCACGCCTAGACACCTTAATCAATTTTGTGATTTGCGGCTCCAAGATTCGTTTTGTATGTTTGTGTAGAGATTCATTTAAAGCATCTTCTGCTTTTGGTCCAAGCTTCTGAATCTTCTTATTAAGCTCTTCAAACTCTGATAAATCAAACTGAACACTCATATTGAACCTTCCTCTTAAATTCGATTGCCGTGACATCTACATAGCGCTCTGTATCTTTCACCTTAAAGCGCTGCTTAGCAGTAGTTTCAAATTCAAAAGTCTTTACCTGATCCATAAGCGTAATCAGATCAATAATCATCTCATCAACGTCATCGCGGTTCTCAGAATAGTAATCCAACATAAAGTCCTGTGTCAGAAATTTCTTTGAATCTCCAGAGTTAAAGTCTCCAGTTGTGAAGACAATGCAGAAATAATCCTCTCCGTCCTGAAAAGCTTTTAATTCATTTGCGCTAATCTCATCCTGAAAAATGAGAAGATCAGGAAAAGCCGCTTCAATTTTTTCAATCACACTTTCGATTTGTTCACGCATTCGCACTTTTGATTTATCATTCATTTCACGATCCCCACTCTCTGCAGGTAAAAATACAAGTAAATCCGCTCCTGATCGTAATCCGCTTTAATGACTTCATATTCCACGCCACGAATCACAATGGTGAGGTTTGACAACATTTTACCACGCAAGTCCGGTGGAAATGGTGTTTTGATTTTTAAATCAAGTGAAGCAGTGCCGGCTGACACAATCTGATAGTCAGCTTCTCTCTTCATAAGCTCCCGATAATAAAGCGTGCCACGCGGAACAAAAGCATCACCAATTGTTTTTTTCGTTGATGATCGAATACTTTCTTTATGACCATATTGAATTAAACCATCATTAAATGTTTCACGGTGTGTCGGCTTCATTTGTTACACCTACTTTTATGGCCACTTGTATTTGGAGACGGACAAGGTCAGCATGATAATTCTGTTGAAACTCATCACCCGCATTGTTATACACATAACGGCTGTGCTCGAGAACGAGTTCAGCCGCTGTCAAGTCAACACTATAATCGAAAGCTAGTGCGTTTCTTGCACCGGTAATACCCTCAATATAATGCTTAGACTTTTTCAAAAGTTTATCAAGCGCATCATCTTCATCTGTCCAGGTAATACGAAGCTTTTCTTTCAGATCATTTAAAAGTGGATCTAAAGCCATAAAGCTTCACCTACTTTTCTTCTGTCTTCGCAGTATCCTTTTTAGCTCCAGCTGATTTTGCTTTTGCTTTTCCCTTCGGATCAGCATCTTGCTCTTCAGTTGTTTGCTTTTCATTTTCAGTAGCTGAAGGAACAGCGTCTTTTGTATCCGGTGTTTTTTCTATTTCCTTTTTCTGCTCAGTCTGCTTTTCTGAAGACGATGCTTGTAGAAATACTTCATTTAGCTTGGGGTGATTTTCTGATAGAAATTTGACCCGCTCCGGATCCGCTTTAAATCCTTCAGCCGGATACGGTTCACCTTTTCTATATACATGATCATTATGAAACTTTTCTTTGAAAGTAACTAATACTTTAGCCATTTTCATATTCCTCCTAAATGTGATTTATTTTTATTACGGTGTAACGACTTCGCCCTCACCAACACCAGAGATATCAAATACAAGGAAAGAAGCATTATCTTTCGGACGTCCGTTAGCAACCATGCGAGTGATATACACACGCTCATCTTCAATGAAACGAACTTCATCAGATGCTTCAATTTTACGATTTGAGCCAACACCCATGAAATAATCACTTGCAACACCGGCAATCATTTTACCTGTAGGAACTGAAACAGATTGAATGATTGTGCCCGGGATCGGCAGCACACCGTATACATAAGTTCCGCTGTTTGTAAGGTAAGTGGTTTCAGCAAAGATACGGCTCCAGTAGTCTAGTGGATTAACCACCATAATGACATTTGAAACGGCACGCTTACCGTTCTTTGTCAGAGGTGCCATGACTTCTGTTCCAAGTGTCTTTGGTTTGAAGTCTGAGATTGCAGTACCAGCTTTATCAGGATATACTCCTTCAACTACTGCGCCGGCAAGATCTTTAATCATACCGATTGGCTGATCTGCACCGGTACCTTTTACAATTGCCTCTTCAAGAGCAATGGCCATTGCTTCCATAAGGACTGCACGAACATATCGATCAAGCCAAACCGGACCAAGTTCAAGCATCGCTTTACAAACTGGAATGAAAGCAGAAAGCTTGTACAGGTTCATGTTCAGCGTTTCGAATCCATTATCAAGCAGCTCTTTAATGGCGTCGCAAAGCTTACCCCACCATGCAGGATTCACGTCACCTTTTTTCATCACCCATTGAGTGACTCCAGTCGTGTTAACAAAGTTAATCGCGTTTAACATAGGGTGGTTCGTGCTTAGATCCTCAAAGACACGATCAATCACTGTAGCCGGCACAAGTTCTTCAACACCAACAAACCCCTGACCTTCAATGACTGCATTGTAGTATTTATTTTCTTCTGCAGTAAGTGCAGTCATACCACGTTGAGAAAGAACCTGCTGATCATTCAGCCCACGGCTCATTAGCTGATTGGCTTCCTGTAGAATCTCCTGCTGAATACCATCAGCCATATTCGTCATGGCTTGGGCAAACTGATCAGAGTCCCCGCTTTCTAGTGCAGCAACAAGTGCAGTTCGTTGTTCAATTTTTTTGTTTTCTTCACGATCTAAATTTTTAATACCTGGCATCTTCTATTCCTCCTGTTTTTAGCCATAATAAAAACGCCTATGCTTCTGCTGGGCGTTTGAATCGGCTTAAAATATTTTGTTTTGTTTGTGGCTGTTCAGCCGGCGGATTCTCTTCAGGCAGATCCGCATCATCAGTCTGCTTTGCTTTTGCTGCATACTTTGCAAGTAGAGATGTTTTCACAGCAACCCCCGGCTCACGTGATGTTTCTTCTGCTTCTTCAATTACTTCATCAGCCAAACCAAACGCAATTGCTTCCTCTGCAGTTAAAAATTCTTCCTGATCAAGTAGCTGATTTAACTCTTCACGAGTCCCAACAAATCTTGTCATATATGCTTCTGATACAGAATGACTGATCTTGTCCAGGTCCTCTGCTACTTTTCTTAGTTCGCGGGCATTGCCATATGCAAACGTCCATGCATTATGAATCATCAGCATGCTTGTAGCCGGCATATTAATTTCATCACCCGCCATTGCAATGACAGATGCAGCACTTGCTGCAATACCATCCACATGAACAATGATTTTTGCCTTGTGGCTTTTTAATTGATTATGAATGGCCACTCCGTCAAAAGCATCTCCACCAAGGCTATTGATATGAACATGAATAACATTTGCATTAGTACCATTTAAGAAATCTTTGACTTCATTAGCTGATACAGAATCATCCCACCATGATTCACCGATATCACCATAAATGTATAGTGTTGCTTCATTTCCATTTACAGCTGTTTTAAACTCTGGCTTGATGTCTTTGAACCGCTCAAGCTCTTTATTCTGAAACATCTTATTGATCTTGCTAATCGGCATTATTACTCACCCCCTCTCATTGAAGTCTGCTTTACGTTAGGACCGTTTTCTAAATAGTCTTCTACTTCCTGATAGTTCTTCGTAATAAAGTGCTTTTGTGCCCACTCTTCACCAATTGGTTCAAGGCCGGCAAGCTCACGGTTTTCATCAACATTCGTCAACCCGCTCGCAAGCATCTTATCTAATGCAGTAGCAAGACTTGTGGGGTCCACATACTTCACCATTGTCGTATCTACTTTCAAATACGTTCGGTCCAGATAATCAGCTTTTGAATACATCTTCCGGTTAATCTCATCATTCAAAAGTTCAGCAATTGGATTAATACAAAACATTAAGAATGAATCAACCTGTCCCTCAATATCAGCTAGGTCACCTTTAAGCAATCCCTTAGGCACATTAAAAGCCATGGATACCAAATCAATCACATCGTCAACAATCGCCCGGATATCTCGGCTTGTGGAATTACTCCCACTGGACGATTTAACTTCTTTGTAATTCATACCTTTTGAAATCGGTAGAACCGCTCCACCTTCAGCTTGGAAGAAATTTTTAAATTGATTTGTAAACAGGTCTTCTCTTGCTGCAGATTCTTCTTCTGTCTGAGGTAAAAGGGTCTCCATTTCAACCAGCCCGCGCATTGCGTTTGATCTTTTATAATTATTCATACCAGCAGCTAATAGCTTTCCGTAAGATTTGTAAAGACCGTTGATTACTTCGGTAATCCGCTCATTATTCAACTTGAAGTAAAGCACTTCAGATTCATTAAACGAACGGTCGAAAGTTAGAGTACCTGACTTTACTTTATTAAAAATGTTTTCTCTCAAAGTAAATTCAGTCTTTTCCCACGAATCAGCAATGTAAAGCTGGTCATTAATCATGATCGCAAGCGCTTCGTTTTCATAAATTAAATTGCTGATTAGTTCGTGAAAAAATTGAGTTGCATTCTGATTTTGATTTGGTGCGACATTAAACAAATAATAATTACTTGCTCTTTTTTTCTTTCCTTTTTCATAAGTGAAGAACTTTGAACGTACGATTGCATTTGCTATGAGATTAGTAGAGGACTCAATAGCAAGCCTCTTGTAAAAAGTCTCAACCTGTAGATCGTAGATATAACAGTCTTTTAGCGACCCGCTTGTTTTATTGCTGGTAAGCCAACCAGAAAAGATATCGAATACCCCCAAATCATTCACCCCCTTAATCAATAAGTGTAAGTTTTATAAAACTGCATTGGTTTTACTTCCTTGATCTCATCATCAATCACAAGTGCATGAATGAGCGCAAAGAAGCCATCTGTTTTCCTTGTCTTCGGTTCAATTTTGTAAAAGGCTTTATTCCCCTTTTTATCAATTTCCACATATACGTTATTTGTGTACCAGCGCATATTTGAATTGTCACCAAAGGCAATCTCTTCATTTGCAAACATCATATCGATCAATGGAGCCACTTTCGCATGAGTAGGTGGTCCACTTCGAACAATTCTTAAAGGCAGCCCCCTTGCTGTGAATTCTTCCTGAAGAATCGATGCACGATAGTTATCCGCTGCAATGTTTACGATCTGAAATGATTTAGCTTGTTCAACAAACCAATCCGCAATATATGAGGGCTTAATTGATTCGTCTTTTACAATAGTCACTAATCCTTTTTTTACAGCCGTATCAACGTCATAATTAATTTTTCTGTTTTCCACCTTCAATGCCTTGTGATTGATGAAAGTATGTTCCAGCCAATATCGTTTACCATTCTTTTTAAATAGCAATCCAACCGAACAGAAGTCATTTACTTCTGCATAGTCAACCGCCCCAATGCATTGCATCCCTTTAAACTCTTTCAGATCGAACGGATGCTTTGTGGCCGCAACGATTTTATCCCATGTTGTCACAGCTGCATAAGAGTCCTGGACAGGCAGGTTCATTCTTTTGGTCATGAACTCTAATGCCATCTGAGGTCGGGTTAACATTTTTGTATATTGCTTTTCAATTTCGTTTTCCAAGTCCTTCATAAACCTGATTGAAGGATTTGCTTTTTCCCACATGTCTCTTTGGTGGACTTCTTTTTCATCATCCAGTCTGAAGAGCATAGGCAGCATACCACTGTTTGGCATCTCCATATTTAATACTTGTTCAGCTTCATCCAGATAATCATCCAGTGGGCCGCCTCTGACATTTCCATTTGTCGTAATGATAAATGTCCGGGGATGCTTTTTCTTACCTAACCCTGAAGTGAATACCTTAATACTGTCGTAGTTTTCATAAGCATGCAGCTCATCAAAAATAAGACACCCTGATCGCAGGCTGTCTTTTGTTTTTGCATTAGAAGTATAGAATTTAATATGTGAATTTGTTTTGCGTCCAATAATGATTTCTTTAGAGCGATAATAATGTTTTTTCGCCTTATGATTTTTCTTTTCATCCATCATGTCATAGACATCTTGAAATGATGTTTTTGCCTGCTCTTCTGAATTGGCCACGATCTCAACATTGTATCCTTTGATCCCGTGCAATGGAGAGGTTAAATAAAATGCAGTTGGACTTATGAAGCCATTCTTACCATTCCCCCTTCCCATCAAAGTAAAAAATTCATCAAACACAACTGAGCCATCTGGTTCATAGCAATGAATACAAGCAATTTTAAACAATTCCCAATGAAGTAATTTGTACGGGAAATATCTATGCATTAAATCCACTGCTTTTTCAATCTTCTCATGATCGATCACGACACCAGGACGGTTTAATTTAAAGCGAACCCACTTCACCATTTTTTTGATGTCTTTATTTGCGGGAAAGTCCCCATTTTCAATTGCATTTAAATAATCGTCAATGTATGGATGGAACTTATAGGTCGTCATCTAAATCACCGCCGCCCGGTGGACCAGTCGGTGCTTTAATTCCTAAGGTCTTCAGAATGTTTAACATTTGAGTGTTGTTTTTGTTCCTGGCTTCAACTGCCGGATTCATTTTATAACCGGTACCACTCGGCAGCATGATACCCTTTTTATTGATCTCAGTAGAAAGCTTTCCGTGAAGAGTCCAGAACTGCATGTACTTATTGATCATATCTTCATAATGCTTCCCGTGCATTCCAGCCACGCGCAGCTGTTCGAGAAGATCATTTTTGATTTCCGTTTTTGTCATGAAACCCCCTCCTCCCCCTATTGGTAAATTCTAGTGACGTTTTCACGCGCGATTTGTGAAAAATATTTCTTGTCCCCCCCTCCCCCCGTTGCGAGGGTCCTCCAAAAAGAGTGGAAATTTTTGACCGGGGGGTATTATTTGATCGCTTCGTTAAACTCTTCATTGAAATTTAAAATATAATGAATTTGTTCTTCGTTTATTTTCAATTTTTCTTTCGTAAATAATAATCTTCTTTCATCAGTTAACCTTTCACGAATCATTTGTACTTTCATCTTCTTGCACTTCTTGGTATTCACACAGTCTCTTATCCTCATGTAATACCAGTAAGCTAACCTGAAGAATGCATTTAAAATGTCTCGCTCAACAGAGTCTCGATCATCTTTATATTTTATTGAATCAATGTAGTCTGTATTGTAAGCTCTGGAGCCATCATAGATCTTCATTACCATCGCTCCTCATTCATAAATCTTTTCTTCTTTTTACTCATATGATCAGCCAGACGATCATGCACAACGTTGTGACAAGTTCTGCAGAGTGTTTCGAGGTTATCTAATGTGAGTGCTAAATGAGGATGAGTCTTCACTTCCTTCAGGTGATGGACGTGTAGACTGCCTTTTCTTTTGTGGTCGCGCGGTTGATCGGTATTAGCTGTTGTCACTCTTCCTAATCGCTTACATCGCTGGCATTCATGTTTATCTCTTTTCAATGCTTTCTGTCGAAGTGCCTGCCACTCTTTTGATTTGTAGAACTTATTTAGTTCCCCCTGAATGATCAGGTCAATAAGTTCTTTTAGTCTTAAATCAGATAACAAGAAGCCACTCCCTTAATAAATATTAAAACCACCCGATAGTTCGATCAGGTGGTTAGCTTTTATTATTTAAGCACTGTAGTGCCATAAGATTTAATTTTCATGTAGCTAATATTTTCTTTGTTTATAACAAGATCCGGTTTAATTTCTATAAAATTATAATGGTTACTATTAATAATCATTTCCATTATATCATTGGGATTTTTATCATTTACGGTAATACTTTCACCACCAGTGAAGTAAATAACAAGTTTCTTAGACATTATATCACCTCCTTCACGTCTAACATTCGACATAAAAAAGGTAATTCCTTCAATATTTGTTTTATTAAAAATTATATAAAGCCACCCGCTCACGAATGGCTTCTATCATCTCCCCTTCATTTTGTTATACATACAGTAGAAGGGTTGAAAGGAGCTGCTGTTACTCCTCTCACCTATAGGTGGCAACTGTATGACTACCGTATGACATCAACATTTTCCAGTTCAATAGACAGCTTCTTTTGAATACGTCTGACTTTACGTTTAGCCCGGAAGATATGCGTCTGTACAGTTGGCTTCGTGATATTCAATTCATCTGCAATCTCTGCCATACTGCAACCTTGCGCCATATGCAACAGATAGCACTCTCTTTCTCTGTAGGACATATCCATCAAGAGATCAATGATGATATCCCGCTCCCTTTTGGGGATTACTGACTCTTCTACTTCCAAGTTCAATGATGGAAACAGATCCATATCCAGTAAAGCAGTGCGCTGATAATTGGCCCGGCGATCAACTCCCCTTCTGCTGTATGGTCGTCTGCCCTTTCTCATCCACTGCAACGAATACTCCATATCAGAGATCATGCCTGAGACAATGCGGTGTTCATCAGCATTAGCTGGATTCTTCATATCTAACGACTCCCTATATTTAATTAGTTGATACTTACCTTTTGCATACTCTTCGATTAACTGCTCCACCCATGTCTGCACGCATGATGCCCCCTATCTTTGTTTTAATGCCCCTCCGCGCTTTCTTACGTATGTTTGTCTGTCAGCACCCATTAACTCTCTTAAATCACGCTGACTGAGCTTCTCTTTGCCTCTCGGTTTCTTTTCCTGTTGGAGCGGCTGCCTCTTAACAGCAATATGATTTGATGATGCCCAGTGCATTAACTGATCTCTGAAGTTCTCATTCACTTCGTTTCTCTCCCTTCTGCATAAAAAAGAGAACGCCAGTAAAGCGCATGTGATCATGCAGCCTTATCAGCGTCCTCCGTTCGTCGGTCAGACAATTTATTTCGTTATTTTCTTTGGACCGTTCAAGCGAATCCGTGTGCTTCTTATCACATCAATTGCCCGGCCGTCTTTCCAGATGACTTCATCAGTTCCGTGTCCATCCTGCGGCGGCTTTAATTCTGTTAACTCCCCATCTTTAACTATGTAGAGAGCATTTTCATTCTGATCAAATGGCTTACCTGGCATCTGTATCCTCCTCTTCTATAAGCAGCTGGAGGTGATTCAGTGCTGCTATGGCTCCTGACTGAAACCGTGTGTCTACTCCCGCTCTCTGCAGTGTCTCAGTTAACGCTTCATATCGCGCTATTTCATTCTCAATCATTTGCTGTATTTCTTCGGCAGTTAACAATTTATTTCAACATCCTTGTAAGCTCTTAATTTAATTTCTGATGTGACTGAAGTTATTTCTCTTTTAACCTTGAGTATGACTTCCATCATTTCAGCCAGGTTCTCAGCATCACTCACACGCAGATCATGATCCAGTAATGCATCACATAAGCGCTCAAACGTTGGATAATATCCGACAAAGCGCAGTATGTACTGATCTTGGAGCGGCTGACCCTGTTCATCTGTCCGTGGAACCCTTTGTTCAAGTTTATAATTGAGTGGATCTGTGGTGACCTGGTATTCTCCAAACGTCAGTTTCATATGACCTTTTCCTTTTCATCGATGATTTCATGATGCTGTTTATCACAGACCGGGCAGACATCTTCACCCTGCGGAACATATACACCACGCAGAATACATTGATCCATCGGCTTGCTCCTCTCAATTATTGGTTTATAAATCGTTTTGCAAATCTCAGTTGTTGATGAATATATGCATCTGTTTCTTTACCTCCAGAAGCAAGCCAGTCGCCTATGCGCTGATTAATATCCTGTAATACCGGTAAAGGCAGCTGGCTCGATATCTTAGTGATTTCTTCGAGCGGCTTCATATCACTATCGTCTCCTTACAACATTGAAATTAATGTCATGGTTAATTTCACCTTTTGTTTCTACAACTTTACGCTCGATACCCACCTTACAGATCTCTCTGCCTTCAATACTTACCGAAATGACTTCTCCAGTTTGAATATCATTATCAAAGATGTATTCTGCAAGTTCATCAGCTATATCGTATTTGATCATAATATTCTCCTTTCTAAGTAGAAACTGCATATCTTGATTCTGCTAAACACATCTCAGGTAGATTTGCTCTAACCAACGCATTTGCAAATGGTGGTGGAACTGAATTGCCTACTCTAGCCACCTGTGCCGATTTAGGGTATTTCTTTCCGGTGTAATCCTGACCGATAATATAGCGATTAGGAAACCCCTGCGCTAAAAACAATTCTCTGGGCTGCAGCATACGCATTCCAATGTCAGTGACCTTATAATTTTCACCGTGGACCGTCACTAAACCAAAACGATCTTTTGTTGGGATGGTGTGAATTGGTTCATTTATTGACTGTCCTATCCCTTGTCCGTAATACTTTGTCAAAAATGCTGTTACAAGAGAATGGTGATCCACGGTTGTAATCGTGTGCAAGGGTTGTCTTATATCTATTCCTGCGCCTGTATAATTGCCTCCATAATGTTTTGCAAGAAATGCGGTTACAAGTCCGAAGCGGTTTGCTGTTGGAATCGTTGCTAATGGTTCTCCAGGTGATGATCCTCTTGTCTCCGGTCCCTGATGCGTATAATAATGCTGAATGAAATGAGCATTGTCATTTACGATGAATGGTTCTTCAGGTTCAATTACGAATTTATTAATGCCTCTGGCTATTCTAATTAATGTATTTTCTTTTAATGGCTTCTTCCTGGTAAATATACTTGGAGCGGTTAGTTGCCAGTCAATTACTTCAGCAGCAGTTCTATATGGCTTTTTTAATCCTAATTGCACGTTTATATCATTCGGTTCAGCGTGAGAAGCTTCAGGCCATGTAATAGGCTGACCATCACACCTTGCTATCAAGAACAGCCGCTGCCGGGTTGTAGGAGCTCCGTAGTCACATGCTTTTAATACTTTGAAATCAACTTCATATCCATGTCGTTTAAATGCTCTAACAAATGACTGAAATGTTTTACCCTTCTTATCCGGATCCGGACGATCACCTTTTAATGGTCCCCAATCTTGAAACTCTTCAACGTTTTCCAGAATGATTACCCTCGGCCGTACCGTAGCAGCCCACCTGACACCGATCCACGCAAGCCCTCTGATGGTTTTATCAACCGGCTTGCCACCTTTTGCTTTAGAGAAGTGTTTACAGTCAGGAGAAAGCCAGCACAAGCCGACCTTCCTTCCCTTTACTACTTCACGGGGATCCACATCCCAAACAGATTCACAATAATGCTCAGTGTGTGGATGGTTTGCTTTGTGCATGGCAATTGCAGCGGGATCATGATTGATTGCTACATCGACATTTAAGCCGGTAGCCATTTCAATACCGGTACTGGCACCGCCACCCCCGGCAAAGTTATCTACTATGATTTCTCTGAACAGATTTAACTGCATGTACCAAGCTCCTTTCTATGGGAGTGTTTAATCTGCAATTAGTTCGACATTCAACCCATCACCATTTAAGAAGTCGCACAAGACATCAAAATCATCACTTGCAACAACCATTTCCCACGCCAATCCTTCATAACCATATTCTTCTTCAAGTTCTGATACCGCCTGACGAAATCTGGTAAATTCAAATTCTCCATTGTTTACAATTAGTGTTTGTTTCATCAGATACCCCTCTCCTTTTATCAGCTCGGTCCATCATTCTGCGGAAGTGTGCTTCTGTTTCCACTCTTCGTTTTGCTATGATTCTATTCGTCTTGTGGATCTGGTATATCACGTATATAAACCCGCTCACACCAATCAGAATCATTAAAATGGCGATAGAGAGATAACCGGCCATAATCGGCATTGTCAATTTTTCAATCATGTTCATGAAACGACCTCATACTTTCCGCTCCGGCTTACCAGGAGCATTTGTCTTCTGGTGAATGGAACTGACTCTCTGATCACCTTCCGTCCAGCTGCCTCTTCAAATATCGTAATGACTGTCAGATAATCTCGCTCTGCGCTGACTGATCTATGTTCTGTCACGTATCTTGGCACGATATAAGCACCTACTTTATTCTATTTTGTGAAATGATTTACTGTTTAGTCTTATAAAGAAGAGGCGTCTTGCAACGCCCCTCATATCCATTTACGAGATAATCATGACTGAACCGCCGTCCATTGCGCCGCTCAGTTCTTTCTCAAGGTACTCACGGATGTTTCTCATCGCTTCATGCTTCCAAGCTCCACCATCGGCTTCAAACAGCGCACATGATGGACCATCTTTCATACGGAAAATGAAATTACTCTCTGGCTGCTCTATTTCAACAAATGTTCTGCGCGGCGCTAATGTGATCGGGTTAGGGACCACGACACTTTCTACAGATGCAACGCCTGTTCTTGCTACAACGCTTTGACTGGTTCCGTCATCACCATATGTTTTAACAGCTTCCTGTTTGATATTCCCGACTACCTTTAACGCAATGTCGCGCTCCTCATTCTGCACGAAGCATGACTGCAGCTTTATGTTAAATGTCTCCGAGTCGTAGTAACGGTCAAATATAAATTCAGGCAGCCAGGCAATAGATTGAATCAATACTTCACGTTTACGATCATCATTCAGCTGCTTTACTACCTCCACCCGCTCCGGGCTCTTTATATGGATGATCAGCTCAGTGAGTGAACCATCATTTCTGCGATCTACGTTTTCATTAATATAGTCAACAATACCTTTCAGTGTATTAAGTACGAGCGGGTCAGCTGTCGGACGCTCAACAAGGTGCATTCTTTCAGTTGAGTACGTCTGGCCATGTTCACGGTGGATCTGGTTTCCTGCTTTGCTCAATAGGTACTCCATTGCTTCTTTAATCATTTTTCATTCCTCCAGTAGTTTAATAGTTTTTATTTAGATGATTTTTGTTTACGGAAATCTACGACTTTCTCTTCGCCGGCTTCTTCATCTTCAATGACTTCACCGGTGTCCTCTGCAAGCTCTCCATCTTCGTTCCAGTACGTCTGCCCCTTTGCACCGGATTTAAGTTCTGCCCCGACAACCTTGCCGTTATCATGGCCAAGGATGAGAGTGGATCCGACTGACTTGGCAGGTGCCAGTTTGCTTTTAACCTGAACATCCGTGGTCACAAGTTCACGTTTTTCATCTGCAGTCATGGTTAGCGTCAATGTGACGGTACGCTTTGCTTTGTGATCTGTATTTGGATCATCAATGTTTTCAAGCACTCTCTGAATCTCTCTGTTTATTTTTTCTGATGCTGCTCCATCTGCGAATGAATTAAAATCAATTTTTGTACTCATCGTTTAGCCTCCAATAGTTCAGGGTTTTCATATCTATTTCCTACAATCTCAATTCTTTCTTGCCAGTGTTCTAAGCCCACAAAACTTGCTGCACCGTTCTGCTTGCCCTTTAGTCCAGTGTCATGCCAGACTACTGTATAAGTGATATTTGGATCGCCAAGGTGAAAAATATGTCCCTCATAAAGTTCCTTTTCATTTTCGACAATTAACCCTGTGAATTGTGCAATTGACTTATCGACAATGCCAACATCATGAGTATCATTTCTCATTCTCCATTTACCTTTATGGTCTCTATAAGGTGCGCCATAAAACCATGCTTTATATCTCGCATATTTTATATGGCTTGCTCGAGCTCTATATTTAATCTCTCTCACTCTCTCGCCTCCCATGCGGTTGATAACCAATCCAATGTGATCTTATCGCCTGGCTTGATTAGTCTGCCACGCTCCTGAATAACTTTATATGGAATACTCTTTGCTCCTGCAGCTGCGGCTTCATTCAATGACTGCTGCAGTGCCTTATAAGGGAACAGGTAAACTTCTTTATGTGTTGTAAAATGAATGATCAGGAAGCTCAATCCACCCTGCTGATCCCATTGCTTTAGATACTTAACTTGATGTGACTTAATGTTCTTGAGCGGGAAGTTGGTTTTCACCTTGGTTTCCTTTGCATCGAAACAGATACTTACACCGCTTGCCAGACCGATATAATCCGGTGCGCCTTTATCTTTAAAAAACCCGCTTAGTATTCGTTTCCCATCGACCTTTGTTGCTTTAACTTCAGGATGCTGCCTGACTATAACGCCTTGACCTCTGTGCTCATACATGGCGTTTGCGTGGTCAATGTATAACTCAAGCGTCTTCCCTCTGTTTGAGTGGCTCCATGATTTCATTTTCTTCACCCTCTTCATTGAACAGCTCGTACAGGACCCAGTCTGCATCTGTTCGTTTCTCTTTTAGGTATTCATTTAGCAGCTTGTTCAGCCGTGGTATGTTTTTGTCTTTCACATACTTATACAGCGTTCGGTAATCGTGATATTTAGCTGCAACCTGCTTCTCATTGAGCAGATAGTCAATTGTCAGAGCCATCTTTTTATCTTTGGTTTTAATGGCCCGTTCAAACAGCTCTTGAATGTACATCTTTCAGTAGCTTCCTGTCCGCTTGATATGAATCTTCAATCTCCTTCAGGCATTCCGCTCTGAATTTAACCGGATCAATGCCGAACCGCTCACATGCTTCATTGATCTTTGCCTGAGTGCGCTTGCTACTCTCTTCAGCCTGCTTCAAGTTGCGCTCTTGGCATGCAGGTTCAGGGCAAGGGATGCTTTCATGGCCGAATGAGTAATACTTGTAGGTAGCTCCATGTCCTTTGCAGTGATCACACATGTTGTCCCGCTCCTCTCTTTAATTAAAATGTGCCGTTCAGGCGATAACTTTTACCTGTGAACTCAAGAATGTGAATATTAGCGAAAATACGCTCATATATCTTTTTACTGACATGCTGCTGAAGTTCATCTGGATCCGGGTTAGATGTGTATATGGTGTTGCGTCCCTGCCTGGCATCCGTGATTTGAAATAGCATGTCATTCAGCCAGCTCTGCCCCTGCTCGTCCTGCTTGTTCATTGCACCGCCAAGCTCGTCAATGATAAGCAGGTCGCATGATTTCAGCATGTCTAATATTTTTGATTCACTGATGTCACTGTCTTTCCGCCACGTGGCCTTAATCTTGGTGACCAGCTCCGGCAAGTTGATAAAGATGACTGTGATCCCCTCAGTGCCGTCCGGCTTCGTGTAGGTAGAACCTAACTCTATGACTCTTTTAGCAATCGCTACTGCAAGGTGACTTTTCCCAAGTCCATACATGCCATGGAGCAGCAACCCAATGTCATTCTCTTCGTTCAGGTTCTTCGGGAAGTTCTCGGCGAACCTTCTGCAATCATTCAATGCTTTTGCCTGGCTTTCATTAGCCGGCTTGTAATTATCGAACCCTGCTTTTTTTAAGCGCGGTGGAATGATGCTGTAAAGATTAAAGTGATCCTGCAGGCGGTGCATCCTTTCCTTACGTGCATTTTCTTTAGCGGCTGCTGCGAGCTGCTGATCTTCCTGCAGAATGTGATCACAGTACATGCAGTATTCTTTGCCTGACTCATCAATCATCAGGACCCGGTTACAAGCCGGTAAATCATCACCTGCATGTTTGTTCTGGCAACGGTTAGAACTTGCCTGCGGAATTCTTCCGGCGTTCAATAGCTTCTTGCCAATCTTCGCCAAACTCTCCGGGTCCTTGTGCTTTAGCTGGCTCACGTTTCTTCACCTCCGGCTGATTAAGGTATGATTCGAATTTTGGAGAAAAGAGTGTTATTGGTCTGAGGTATTGTTCCATCTCAGGGTTGCCTTTCCACTCTGCAGTCTTTTTGTTAATCACTGATTTAAAATCATCCAGTGTATACTGTTCGTTCCAGCGGGCTTTAATCAGGTCTTTTGTTTTTTTAGAACTTGCCCTGAATTTCGTACCAGCAATTTTATTTAGATATTCGATAATTTCAAAGAAAGGGATATATTCTTTTTCTTTCTCTTCTTCTAATTCTTCTTCTAGTTCTATGTCCGTTACTTCTCCGTTACATGTAACGTTACTGTTTTCTTTCTGAATTCTTTTATTTTCGCGGTGTTTGGCTACCCGCTCACGTGTATCTTTTCTAATCTTTTCCAGACTTGAGGTGTTCTGATGCTTCTCCCAATTTGCAACTCTTACAAAATTATCCTGTTCTATCTCTATCATTCCGAAGTTTTTAAACGTCTGTAACGCTAACCGAACCGTATTAAGCGGACGATTGAAAATAGTGGACAGCATTTCATCTGTGTAAGGGATATTCTCACTCAGGTAGATATAACCGCTGGCATTCGTTTTACCGGCTTGTGCCAGTAACTTCACCCATATAATTAAGATCGTGTCAGCCTCAGGCATGCTCTCAATAAGACGAATCTTTTCATCTTCAAACATCTGAGTGCTTAACTTAATCCATTTAACTTCAGACAATTAAAACACTCCTTTTCGTTACTTGATTGCTAATCTATTTTGATGCCTTTTGCTTTTAATGCCGCTCCGCATAAGGCCATTGGAACTGTTTCTGCATAATGGAAAGATAGCAGCCATCCCGCATCATCTCGAATGGTCACACAATGTTGCCCTGCATCTCTTCCGGTCTCAATCTCAACTCTGTGAAACTGATCTATGACCATAAATGCATTTTCAATGTTCTTTGTAGGCTGGTAATCACCAGGTATATAAAGAACATCATCACCTGCATAAACTTCAATGACGTCTATGTTTTCGTGACAGAACACATTCCATTCCATTACTTTCTCAGCAATTATTCTATCGATTTTAAATTCAGCCATCGTAAACCCCCCTTACCTCATTCAACTGCTCTTTGACCTAAATACTTGTTTAGGAAGTACTGCTGTCCTTTACCAGTGACTTTCGTTGTCGTGTTCACTGAGACAAATCCATCTGAGTGTGTGATAGTAGTCTCTTTGATCTGAAAAAGGTCCATGTTCATAGCGCGCTGAGTTGGGCTGTTGAAGCTGGCACCTTTCTTCTTGATCAGGTACCCTTCATCACGTAGCTGTTTAAATAATCTGTTCTGCCCGGTATCATATCCGTTTTGTTTTAGTAGCTTGGCCAGGTCCCCAATAAGGATGCTGTCAAAAGATGCTGAAACTGCTTCCGCAAATAAAACCTTAGGCTGATCGATGAGCATCTTGGCTTCTAATTCTTTATAATTTCTGTCTGCGATCTGCAGGGCTCTTTTCATTGTGGCTTCTGGACTGTTCCACAACTTCTCCAGATGGATAAAGTACTGTCGGGCATGTTTGCCTTTTTCATTGCGCTGAAGCATAGCAAGTTCTTTTGCCATATCAACTTTGATATGGTGGTCAGTTATGTTTTGACCAGTCAAAGAGGTAGGACATTTTTGGGTCACCTTTAAAAAGTCAGCGCCTTCGACAAATCCATAATCAAGCATTCTTGCAAACCATTTTTTGTATTCAGTGCCGATCTCTAAAAACTCATGTAATTCGCGTCCGCTGACAATAATTTCATCATTCTGATCTCGCTCTGTTTTAATCAATTCGTTCATGCAGACGTGCCTCCTTAATAAAAATATTGAAAATGAAGCACAGGTCTGATAGCATTAAGTCAACAATTTATATGTGCTATCAAACCCTAACCGTCCAGGTACCAGCTGGTCGGTTATTTTTTTGCTTCGTAAAGTTCTGCAGGTGCATATGCATATCTTTCAACGCCTTTGATTGCACTTTTCGTTGACTGCTTTGCAATTTTCACAGCATCTTCAATCTCATCTGATTCAGTGACCACGTAAGAAAATCCATTCGCTCGATGTTCAGGTATTACGCGCCAGATCGTAACATCCTTATTCATGACCTCACCCCTTTCTGATGAGCAGTGATAATCAACCGCTCTTTTAAACTCGCTTTCTCCCAATAGCGCTTATCCAAGAACCGCTTAATCGCATTCATTTATTTTTGGTCTCTTCACTAGCTGTATAGAACATCCCACAGAATCCAATAAGCATGATGCCTGCTGCTGATCCCATGAAGATAAATTCAAGTCCACCCATCGTTCTTCACTCCAATCTATTGATCATTCTTGTGGTTTCAGCCGGAATGACGCGGCATAGAGTAAAACTGAAATCGTTTCTCTATATGGATTAATTTCAATCCACTGACCCTTATGCATATATTCAACAGACTCTCCGGTCGCAATAGCAGTTGCTGCACCTTCCCTGGTCATATGTCCTCTTTTGGCTAAAAACTCTCTTGCTTCTTCATCGCTGAGAACTTGCATCGGCATACTCAGAACCACCTTTCTCAATCACTTCAATTTTCCAACCGCACTTGCACATTCTTCGGTAAGTAACATCATCGACATAAACCATTCCAGATCCATTTCCAATCTCTGAACTGCCGCATTTCTGACATTCAGCATGTTGCTTGCTAAGTTCCATTAGTCGTTCAAGACTCATCTCACTTCACCATCACTTTCAATTGTTCTGTGTTATTAATTAATACCAAGTACCATCTGGGCAGTAGTGCCACCAGTTACCGTCATCAAAATGCACATTTAAGCAATTCTCTTTCTTGTTAAATTTCACTTTCACGATGTTGTTCGCTGAATACATCAGACGTTCTGCCTCGCCCATTGACTTGGTACGCTTCGCATGAACAGCTTCTAAGACCCTGTACATGTCATCTGAAAGGTGTCTTGCTGCCGATATTTTTCTACTCATTCCGAATCCCCTCCTACTCATTCAGCGACTCTTTATGGACGCTCAACCAACTTCACTAGATTGGTTAATCCCAATATGAAAATCAGTTACGTTTTGTAAATCAGAAAAGTCTTTTCCGTTATTCCGGCGTAGAAAGTCTTCCAATTCATAGCAGGTTACTTTTAACCGCCCCAACTTCAGAGCGGTTAAGTGCCCTGAATCAATCAACTTGTAGATCATGTTCTTGTTTGTCTTCAAGAGTGTCGCTACTTCTGAAACATCATAAAGTTGTGGCAGACCTGATGAAACATGAAATTCAAATTGTTGTGACATTGTGATCCCCCTCCTAATTGGAAGATGGTAAATTGAATCGTTAACCATCTTCACTGTCACTAGATTTAAATTCTACTGTCTCTCCAAAAAAAATATGGTTAATCGGAAAGTTGTAAACCTGTTGAATTTTACGCTGCCATATCGGTGAAACTAAACCCGGGTTTGCTTCCCACTTTACGAGCGTACTGTGCGAAATGCCGATAAGTTTAGATGCATTCATGATTGTAAGTCCTGCATTTACTCTGGCTGCTTTCAACGTAATCTGAGGCATTTCATGGAATAATACCATCATCCGACCTCCTTTCTGATTTTCATCATACTAGAATTAAATTCTATTGTAAAGCCAAAATAGATTAAAATTCTATTTAAGTTGAATTTTTGATTGATAAAGTAGAATAAAATGCTATAATATAACCAAATAATGAGAACGAAAAACATTTCAGAAGGAGCAAAACAATGACTGAAAAAGAAATGACTGAAATATTATCTGAGAATCTTAAAAAACTTTTAAGGGAATATAACATGACTCAAAGTCAGTTAAGCAAAATTGCTGGCGTGTCTGAATCTACAGTAGGTAAATGGGTTTTAAAAAAATCTTTTCCACGTATGGGTGTAATTCAAAAAATTGCAGATCATTTTAATTTGCCTAAAAGTTATCTCTTAGAAGAAGATCAGCAAAGCAATAGTAGGAAGGCTAAATTACAAACTATCGCTGCTCATATAGATGAAGATGTAACCGATGAGGAGCTTGAGGACATCATGGAGTATATCGAATTTATAAAAAACAAGCGGAAGTGACGTGAAGGTTTGTGAGATATGAGAAGCTAATGGATCAGTATCCTCAGTGTACTTTTGAAGAAGATGATAATATGCCATATAAGTTACC
Source organism: Jeotgalibacillus haloalkalitolerans (assembly GCF_034427455.1). NCBI lineage: Bacteria > Bacillati > Bacillota > Bacilli > Caryophanales > Caryophanaceae > Jeotgalibacillus > Jeotgalibacillus haloalkalitolerans. Next base: position 686,951 of record NZ_JAXQNN010000002.1, read on the forward strand.
AGGGATTATTGTAGATAATTTCATTACCATAAATAAGAATAGATCCCTTTATGAAAAACATTTTATTTTGGCTGAAGAGATCGGTCATTATTTAACAACTGCTGGAGATATAACGAAATTAAATAGTGTTCCTAAAGTAAAAGCTGAAGTAGTAGCCAGACGTTGGGGTTATGAAAAGATAATCTCTTTAGACGATTTAGTCTCATGTTTTGAAAAGAATCATCTTACTGCTGAAGATGTTGCTCATGACTTTGAAATTGAATTGGATGCCTTAAAGATTATTCTTGATCATTATTTTGATAAATACGGCCCGTCTGTTAAGCATAAAGGATACATAATCAATTTTGACCCATTCATTGCAATTAACTTAAAAACACTGGAAGGGGGTGAATATCTATGAAAGGCGGAGTAAGAAAAAGAGGCGGTACCTGGTACTATTATTTTGATTTGGGTATGGTCGATGGTAAACGTAAGAAGATAGAACGATCAGCTGAAGGTGCTCAATCGAAGGGTGAAGCTGAAAGAGTGTTGCGTAGGAAGATCCTTGAATATGAAAATGCCGGCACGGTTTTTAAGCCGTCTGAAATGACGCTGCATGACTTCCTCATGTTTTGGCAGAAAGAATATGTAGAGCTTAAGTTGAAGCCAAATACACAATACAATTATGAAAGCGTGATCAGAATTCATATATTACCTCACTTAGGTAAATATAAGTTAAAATCCTTAACTCCTCATGTGATGCAGCAATTTGTGAATTTGAAGGTCCGTGAAGGTAAGGCAAGAAAAACGATTGAGATCATGATTGGTATTTTGAACAAGTCATTAAAGCAGGCTGTATATCCGTATAAGTACATCAATGAGAACCCTATGCAATATGTCGAACTGTTAATTGAAACGCCTAGAAAGGCAACAAGAGAAGATTTAAAGATACAGTCCAGAGAGAACCTTAAGTTACTGGGCGATAAGATCACTGAAGGTCATCCGTTCTATATACCTTATGTTATTGGTTTGAATGCCGCACTTCGAGTAGGTGAAACATGCGGGCTTGAATGGAGACACATTGACTTTGAAGAAGGTGTCATCAATATTGAGCAGCAGCTTGTTGGCCGAAAACACAAAGTGAATGGCAAAGATAAAATATTCTGGGAGATCGGTCCTCCTAAGAGTAAAGCTGGGTACCGCTCTATACCGGTAGGAAATAACCTTTTATCTATTTTGAAAAAAGAAAAGCGTAAGCAGCTAGAGAACCGTTTAAAGTACGGTGAACACTTTTTTACTTACGATGATCACGATTATGTATGTCGTAAAGAAAACGGAGAACGTTATACTCCTGCAGTCATCAAGTATCAAACACGTGAACTTGTTAAGAAAAAACTTAAAATTGATTTTAATTACCACTCACTCAGACACACGCACGCAACGATGCTCATTGAAGCCGGTCAGCCTACAAAGACTGTTCAGCGTCGCCTGGGTCACAGCCGGGCGTCGATCACTGAAGATCGTTACGTACATCTGACTAAGAAAATGGCGAGAGATGCCGCCGATATTTTCGATACGATCACCAATCAATTATAAACCGGTGGCATATCGGTGGCAAACTCCACCATTTGAATATCCATTAAAACTCTTACCCCTTGATACGACTCACTTCTCGCCTTCATCCATCTGCAGAACAGCCATAAAGGCTTCCTGCGGCACTTCGACCGAGCCGACCATTTTCATACGCTTTTTACCGGCTTTTTGTTTTTCAAGCAGCTTTCTCTTACGTGAGATATCCCCGCCGTAACATTTCGCCAGTACGTTTTTACGGATCGCCTTAATTGAAGATCTGGCGATAATTTTATTCCCGACTGCCGCCTGAACAGGTACTTCAAACTGCTGGCGCGGAATTAATTCTTTCAGTTTTTCAACAATCAGCTTTCCGCGTTCATATGCGAAATCCTTATGGACGATAAAGCTCAGTGCATCCACTTTTTCAGCATTTAAAAGGATGTCCATTTTTACGAGCTTGGATTCACGGTACCCAATTAACTCATAGTCAAATGATGCATACCCTTTTGTACTTGATTTTAGCTGATCAAAGAAGTCATAGACAATTTCAGCAAGCGGGATTTCATAGACGACATTGACACGGGATTCATCCATGTATTGCATGTCTATAAAGTTACCACGCTTAGACTGGGAAAGTTCCATTACCGGTCCAACGTAATCGTTCGGCACCATGATCGTTGCTTTTACGTAAGGCTCTTCCACATGGTGAACAGATTGTGCATCCGGCATTGCAGCAGGGTTATCCACCTTCACGTGGCTGCCGTCTTCGAGATACACATCGTAAATTACACTTGGTGCTGTCGTAATCAGATCAATATTGAATTCACGTTCAATACGCTCCTGGATGATTTCCATATGCAATAATCCCAGGAATCCGCAGCGGAAACCGAAACCAAGCGCCTGTGAAGTCTCTGCTTCATATTGAAGTGCTGAGTCATTCAGCTCGAGTTTTTCAAGGGCTTCACGAAGGTCTACATATCTTGCAGTATCAATCGGATATAGACCGCAATATACCATTGGGTTCAGCTTACGGTAACCCGGCAGCGGTTCTTCAGTCGGTGTCACGGCACTTGTGATCGTATCACCCACGCGTGTATCACTGACATTTTTAATCGCAGCAGTCAGGTATCCAACATCACCTACAGTTAATTCATCCTGAGGCGTGGATTTTGGTGTGAATACCCCGATTTCATTTACTTCAAATTCTTTTCCTGTAGCCATCATACGGATTTTATCGCCCGGCTTCACTCTGCCCTCAACAATTCTGATATATGCGACTACCCCTCTGTATGGGTCATACAGTGAGTCAAAGATCAGTGCTTTTAAAGGCGCGTCAGGATCCCCTTGTGGAGCAGGTACTTTCTCTACAATCTGTTCAAGGATGTCCTCAATACCGATTCCGGCTTTTGCTGAAGCGAGTACTGCTTCAGATGCATCAAGCCCGATCACATCTTCTACTTCCTGACGTACACGCTCAGGATCCGCTGCCGGTAAGTCGATTTTATTAATAACCGGAAGAATTTCAAGGTCATTATCAAGTGCCAGATACACATTGGCGAGTGTCTGTGCCTCAATTCCCTGAGCCGCATCCACTACAAGAATTGCACCTTCACATGCTGCAAGGCTTCGTGACACTTCATATGTGAAGTCGACGTGCCCCGGCGTGTCGATTAAATGGAAAGTATATTCTTCTCCATCTTTTGCCTGATATTTCAGCTGTACTGCATTTAATTTGATTGTGATCCCGCGTTCTCTTTCAAGATCCATTGAATCCAGCAGCTGTGCCTTCATCTCACGGGCAGTCAGTGCTTTTGTCTGTTCTAAAATCCGGTCAGCCAGAGTTGACTTCCCGTGATCAATATGGGCAATAATTGAAAAGTTTCTAATGTTTTTCTGTCTATTTAAACGCTGTTCCTGGTTCATTAAGTGTCCACTCCTGTTTTTAAGACGCAATTGTACTAGCGTAAAGTATAACAGTTTAACAGGCGTGTTTCAATTGCACACTTTATGGACTGCTCACCGGTTCAGCGTTCAGCATATATTCACTCATGACCTGTGTAAAAATCTCTGCAGTTGCTTCCAACTCCTCAAACTTGTTATCTACTCCTCCAAGTTCCAGCAGAATTGATCTAGGGGACAGATCCTGATTGAACTTCCCATTAGTATGCTCACCTTTTTTTACATAGACACCCCTTGAGATTCCCGGAACCGCCTCATTCAGACGCTTATGCAATTCTTCAGCAAGCCTGGCATTTTCTATACTTCCCTGGTGTTCTCCCCCTACAACGAAAGCAACTTTTGCGTAGGTTTTATTATCAGTCTGGAGCGTCGTCGCTTCTCTTCTGACAGAATCTCTGTGTACATCAATAAAATAATCCAAGGTATCATTAGTACTCATTGCATCCTGGACAATATTTTTTGATGCTTCATAAGATTGCCAGTAATCTTTTCCGCTTTCCTTCAGCTTTGCCATCACATCAGTTGAATCAACTTTGACAGGAATGCCTTTTTGATGAAAAGATTCTTTAAAAAATTGTCCTGTCTGCGTAATATTTACTTTCGAGTGATGGGCAAGATTGGGATCATTTGTGTCTGGTAAATAAGGCAGGAACGATTCTCTGGAGTGGGTAAAGTAAATGAGCACGCGCGGATTTTCAGCATCATCCGCTTCAATTGGTGCCTGGTTCACTTCGACAGCTTCCCCCTCTTCACCGCTGAAGAACCATTCTGTCGGCGGTACAGATTCAGATGGAGCCGGAAATTCATTTGCAGCAACCTCATGACTGAACCCCTCCATTGCTAGCCAGTTCACAGGGTTAAATACTGTATTGGATAAAGCTTCCCAGACTGCTTTCACTTCATCATGCGGTGCCAGATAAGCGTATTCAGTCTGCAGCATGAGATATGTAGCGCTCAGCGGCAGCTCTTCCGGTAATTCAAAGGAAAAATCAGCAATTCCCTGTTTTACATTTGGAAGGTAAAGCCCTGCCGCCATAACAGAAATAAGCAGGAGAAATGTTTTGAGAAATAAATTAATTGAATGCATTGTCTGCGTCTTTTTCAACAGGCCACCTCCTGATTGAAATCTTTTTGCAGTATATGCATCTATTTTTTATTCAGAACGTTTCTTCCGGGTGATGCAGTGCATGATCCAGTGCTGATGCCAGCATGTCAGATGCCTGCTTAATATAGAGATCAGTTTCTTTTGGCGTGACAATCAGGTTCTGTCCGATCGGCGACAGAATTTCTTTGAACAGCTGCTGCTTCTCTTCTTCAGATAATTCTCCGATCAGCCCGAGATACGCACTCTTTTCTTCAGGGGCAGCCTCATTTTTATTCAGTTCTTCCACAGAAGGTTTTGTCATTAGTAATGAAGAAGGATTTGATTGTTTTTTACTCTTCATTTTTATTGTTTTTTCAAAAAAGCCGAGTGTATCCTGTGTAATTGAAGCAGCATCTACAACTGTCGGGATACCGATTGCAATCACCGGGACACCGAAAAGCTCCCGGTTAATTTCCTGTCGGTTATTCCCTACGCCTGCTCCGGGGTTAATACCCGCTGAAGAAATCTGTACAGTCGTATGAAGACGTGCTGCGGACCTTGCAGCAAGCGCATCTATGACAATCACAGCCTCAGGCTTATATTGATCAATTACCCCTTTGAGCGTTGCAGCGGTCTCCATCCCAGTCAGCCCCATGACGCCCGGTGCAAGTGCAGCAGTTCTTCTAAAGCCCCCGCTTACTGCGTTCGGCTCCACTTCAAATAAATGATTAGTCACAAACACTTTCCGGCATGTGTCAGGCCCCAGGGCATCAGGGGTGATCTGCCAGTTCCCGAGGCCAGCAATCAGTACCGGCGCGTCCTCACTGATATTCTGCTTTTCAAGAAAGGACCTGATTACATAGGATAATGCCGTTGAAGCTTTTTCCACCCATTCTTCATTCTGTGTTCTGAGCTGAGGCGCTTCGAACGTCCAGTAATCCCCTACTTTTTTTCCGGTTAAAACCGAAGCAGCCTGATTCACGCTGATTTTTTTTACTGTAAATTCATTTACTTCTTCCTCTTCAACGATCATCTCGTGTTCCTGCTCATTTGATAGGGCTTCATAAGCTTCCAGGGCAAGATCTGTTCGAAAAGCCATCATTTCATCTCCTATACACATTTTTATTTAGGGTGGTTTAAAGCCGGTGTTCTATTCTCTTAGTGAAATATTTATTTTCAGTGCTATTGCATTCTCATTGCCCGTTTGATAAAATATCCCTTGTTCTTATGTAATTGAATCTAACCGGTTCCTTACGAGAAACCGTATGCCGTAAAAGGCGTGAATCATGTAAATCGAGTTTTTAAAAGTCCTCGATTCAGTTCGGGAGGTGACATAAATGCCAAACATTAAATCTGCTATCAAACGCACAAAGACAAATGCTGCTCGCAACGAAGCGAACATCCAGCAAAAATCATCTATGCGTACAGCGATCAAGCGTTTCGAAACTGCTGTTCAGAATGATTCTGACAACAAAACAGAACTGCTTTCAAGCGCTGTAAAACAGCTTGACAAAGCTGCACAAAAAGGGCTTATTCACAAAAACAACGCAGACCGTCAAAAGTCTCGTCTAATGAAAAAGCTTAACGCATAATAATAGAGCCGATGCTAAATTAGCATCGGCTTTTTTTATCGGGTAAAACCAGGCAGTTTTGTTAAAAACATTTCCAATATCATTTCTTTCCTGCCTGAAGAAGATTTCAGCGCAAGGTCACAATCAGCAAGCTCAAGCATAATGGTTTTCAGATGGTCATTTGATAACCTCGATGCATGCTGACCGGCAAGCTTTACTCTAAATGGATGAACTTTCAGCCTGGATGCGATCTGCTGCTGACTGAACCCTTTACCGCTCATATTTTTGACCTGATAAATCAGTCTGAACTGTCCACTCAGTAAGGCAAGAAGCTTCAGCGGTTCTTCCTTTTGTCTGATGAGATCATGATACAGGTCAATTGCCTTCGCAGTTCTGCCGTTTAACGTATGCTCTATTAAATCAAATACATTATGTTCCACTGACTTTGGCGTGAGCAGGGTCACGTCTTCCACCCTTATCACGTCAGACCCTTCAGCGTACAAGGCAAGCTTTTCAATTTCCCCTGCGAGCATAAATAGGTTTGTTCCTGCAAGGACGGTCAGCTTTTCAACCGCTTCATCTTCTATCTGAAGCCTGTGATCCGCCACTTTACTTTTAATCCACCCTTTTATATCATTGACCGTTAATTTCTTTGCTTCGATGACTGTGGCATTTTTTTTCGTCAGCTTGGTGATTTTCTTCCGTTCATCAAGCTTTTCTGACGGCACGTGTATCACAAGCACTGTGTATGGCGCAGGCGACTCCAGATATGTTTCGAGCACTTCTGTTGACTGCCTGGACTCTTTTTTCTTTTCTGCAGTATAAAACATGGCCCCATCAATAAAAACGAGCCGCTTTTCCCCCATGAAGGGAAATGATTCAGCATCCTCTATTGCAGCTTCAAGACTTGCCTCATCCGCAAGGTCATGAAGAGAGAAATTAAAATCCATTTCTTCTTCTGAGATCACATGTCTGATTAACAGCTGTTTCGTTTCATGAAGCAGATATTCTTCATCGCCATACAATAAATAAACAGGCGCCAGCTGTCTTTTTTTTATTGCGTTCCACTCTTTTATGATCAAAATCAATCCGCCTCACTTTTGTATGTATCACCACTATTGTATAGGAAATCTCTCTCCCTATACAACAGTGGAAAGGGCAGAGTAAAGCTGCCTTATATAAACACTGAAAAAACGGGCCCGGGTCACCGCCTTTTCAGTTGTTTGTGCGTAGTATTTGTATCAATTTATGAATTATTTGTGATAAGCTGTTGAATGTAAGACATTTTAAATGGTAACTATGGATTTTTCTAAAACGATGCACTATACTGAAAATGTATATAGGAGGGGTAACCATGAATGAATTCGAACAAAATGTTCAATCGAAACGAAACGACCTGATTGATTCCGGCGTAGCATTCGTTGTATCATTTCTTTTCTTTGCTGCATTATTCACTGTCGGAACAATTATCTCAGTCGTGGGATCCTAACTTTTGAGAGCCTTCAGGGCTCTTTTTTTAATTTTCAATATTATATGGCAGTGCGGTCTCAAAAGTGCCATGATCCCCTGTAAATGTGTATTTGACAGCTCCATGCTCTGAAGTCACGTACACTTTGGCTCCGGTATCTAACAGCCTTTCCATCACATCTGGATGAGGGTGTCCATAGCTGTTATTTCTACCAGCTGAAACGACTGCAGTTTCCGGTTTGACGATCTCAAGAAAGTTCCCGGTAGAGGAAGAATTGCTTCCATGGTGCGCAACCTTTAATACATCGATATCCCCAAACTGATCCAGCATGTCCCGTTCAGTTTCCTCTTCAATATCTCCTGTAAAAAGCCACTTCTTTCCGCCCAGCCTTGCATGTAAAACCAGTGAGCCATTATTTCCTTCCAGCTGATCAGACGGAACCATGACTGTAAATTCATTCCCCCCCACCTGCCAATATTGTGTTTCTAAGATCTCTTTTACTGGAATCGCGTCATGCTCAAAAGCCTTCAGCAATTCCTGCATTTCTTCTTTTTGAACAGATCCGCCGCTCGTCCATACTTCTTTGACTTTCAGTTCACTTAATAAATCCCCGGCTCCTCCAATATGATCCCAGTCATGATGCGTCAGGATCAACAAATCAATCGTTGAAACACCCATACTTTTCAAATAAGGCAATACAATTTCTTTACCGACAGAAAAAGTGCTTTTTGACTGCCCGAAGTTTACCTGTCCTCCTGTGTCAATCAGATAATTTCCCTGGTTAAAAGGCAGCTGGATTAAAATACTGTCTCCCTGCCCCACACTGATAAATGTAATGCTTCCCTTCTGATTAATATAAGGTGAAAACGTCAGAACACCAGCAAACAGGATTAAACAGCAGCTGGCAGCCATGTATTTTGATTTTTCATAACAGCTCATCATCATGTAGCCAACTGCGATGAGAATTCCAACTTTCCATCTGGAAGGTTTTCCTGTAATGAGGATTGAAAACTTCAGTTCTGAAATTATCCTTGCCAGATCTTCTAAAGCTGAAATGATTGTTGATGGGATAAATGCTGCATAGACGGCAGCATCCATTGAAATAAATGAAACCAGATAAATTACAATAAATGATGGAAGAATGAACAGCGTATATAGAGGAACAAAAATTAAATTCATCAGGAATGAGGATAAAGAAAGTTCATAGAAGTGCCACAGAATAATCGGTAAAGCTCCGAGCTGTGCAATCGAGGTGACCATCAGAAGGCTAATGAATTTATTACGTGACCCTAATACTTTCCCTGAAGAGAGAGCCAGCGCAAAACTGACCGCATAACTGAGCTGAAAGCCGGCATTCACAAGCTCTAAAGGGAAGATAAATAAGTGAAGCATAAACACTGAGCTCAATATATGAAGCAGAGGCAGCCGTACAAATACATATTGAAGACTCAAGCCTAAAAGGACCATCCCTGCTGCTCTTATTACAGGTGGAGCTGCTCCTGCCATTACTGTATAAAAAGGAAGGATGAAAAAAAGACTGATTCTGACTGTTTCTCTTGTTAATCCGGCTTTTAAAAGGAGCTTCCACAGAAATAACGTGATCATTCCAACATGCATCCCTGATATGGCGAGAAGATGAATGACCCCCAGTCGCTGATACATTCTGATCTGCTCTTCTTCCATATCACTACGGTCACCGAATAATAAAGCCCCGGCGATCCCTTTTATACCTTCAGGAAAAATTTTGTCAATTCTGTCAATCCCTTTGTATCGAAGGTTATTTAAGAATGTATTTACTGATTCTTCAGCCGTCACACAGTCCCTGACATTATGCACACGGTATGTCCAGTGGATGTTCTGGTAAAATAAATATTTTTTATAATCAAAGGCGTAAAAGTTTTCAGCCGCCTGAGGGGAAGTCAGTTCCCCATCCCAGACACAGCTGCTATTTTCAGGCAGGTTTTCTATCAGGGAATGATGCTGTTCAGAAACGGTCAGAATCACTTTTTCACTTTCATTCGCCGCAATGGCTCTTTTACTGTGCTCTCCCGTAAAAGGAATCTGAACCACTAATGGGATTGATGACATTTCCGGGGATAAAGACGACTGCAGCGCGTGCAGCTCATGATCTGTTTTAAGGAAAAAGAAGGCCGATACAGTGATGGTCACAAGTAAAATCATGTAATTTGAGGTTTTTATAAGATAGAGGAAAAATAGCAGGATGATGAAGGGTAATGATTCAGGATGGAATGCCCCCGCAGCGCCGGCAAGCGCCGCAGGAGCACTGTATAATATGAGCTTCACTTAATCCTTCCCTGCTCTGCAGGAGAGATCAGCTGCTCAATGGATGCAGGATCAAAAGGGACATGTTCAGTTTGCACACCTGACTGTTCAAGCAGTTCAATCGCATATGGGTGATTTTTATAATCACTTGCATAATAGATTTTTGAGATCCCTGCCTGAATAATCGCTTTTGTGCACTGAAGGCATGGGAAATGTGTGACGTATAAGCTTGCGCCTTCGGTTGCTGCACCGAATTTTGCACACTGGAGTATGGCATTCATCTCAGCGTGTATCGTTCTTACACAATGGTTATCAATCACGTAACAGCCTTCGTCAATACAGTGTGTTCCACCTTTAATGGATCCATTATATCCTCCCGCAATAATACGCTGCTCTCTCACAATCGTTGCACCTACTGTCAGTCTCGTGCAGGTACTTCTGAGAGCCAGCAGGTGACTCTGTGCCATAAAATACTGATTCCAGGATATTCTGTTCATTTATAACGCCTCCTGACAGCTGCTGCTGTGAATAGTGCTGAAAAATGATTCAGCCTGATATTAGTAAGTACTGATCGACTCTTTCAGTTTATCAAATGTTTTTTCTCCGATGCCTGAAATATTCATAATATCTTCAATTGATTTGAACGGACCATTTTCTTCCCTGTATTGGATGATAGCCGTTGCTTTTGAAGGACCGATACCTGTTATGGATTCAAGTTCAGTCTGAGTGGCACGGTTAATATTTATTTTATCAGATTGTGTGCTCAGATCACCTTTTTGTTCTGAAGGTTTTCCGGGGACGATGATGACCATTTCATCATGTAGCATCTGCGCAAGATTAACAGCCGTCATATCAGCATCAGGCAGTTCACCTCCCGCCTTTTGAATGAGATCAATGACCCGGTCACCTTGTTCCATTTCGTAAACACCTTCATTTGCAACCTTACCTTTGATGTCAACAAACAGGACAGAGGCAGTCATGTCGCCTGGTTCATCCATGACAGATGCCTGTGTGATTTCGTTGTTCAGCGGACTTTCAACCGGTACAGAGCTTTCAGTGGATTGATTAAAAAGAAAAAAGCAGAGAAGCGTGATGAGGGGAATGAAAATGAAAAGTGGTTTCTGATAATTTTTAATCCATAGAAGCATGTGGTGTCCTCCGTTATATGGCAGAAGACTGTCAGAAGATTACATTCATTATATTATGAGGGTTGGAAAAGTCAATAAAAATACACGAAGAGTTATCTCTTCGTGCATGTAAAGAATATCCGTTCACTGTTTTCAGCAGGCTCTTCTCCGGTAAAGTCGGCGGTAACGGACTCAACCTTAAAGCCTGCTTCATAAAGCCATGTTTTATACTGCTCCACCGGAAATGTCCGCTGCTTATGAAATTCATCAAACCTTGAATACAGATCCCCATCTTCTCTGATAAAGAAGGTCAGCTCGTGCTCTGCACTGTTCTCATATTCACCTTCAAATGAATTCCATATATACGCCGCTTCCCCATCATCGTAAGAATAGGTCTGACCGGCAAAAAGCTCATTCACTTTATAAACGGAGTGAACATCGAACATAAAAAGACCATCAGCTGAGAGCAAATCATACATTTTTCTGAAGGTCTGCTGAACAGCTTCTTCTGTTTCAAGGTAGTTCAGAGAGTCACAAAAGATTGTAATACAATCAAACTGGCCAAGGTCTTCTGCTTCAGACATATCCATCTGAAAATACCTGATTGACTGATTTGCTTCCATTGCTTTTTGCTGAGCCATTGCAAGCATTGATTCAGAAAGATCAATTCCGGTTGTCTCGAAACCTGCTGCTGAAGCCTTCACCGTCCACTCACCAGTGCCACAGCCAACATCAAGCAGCTTCATCCCGTCAACTTTAAAAGTCTTTTTCTGATGCAGCAAATAACTCATCCACTCATCATATGGAACGTCGCTCATCAGTCTGTCGTAAACATATGCAAACTGATCGTAAGCCATTAGCTGATTGTGCTCGTCATATCTTCAATCTGAGCGTCTCCCCATAGCTTTTCAAGTTTGTAGTAATCTCTTTCATCACGGTGGAATACGTGTACAATGACACTGCCAAGGTCAACAAGTACCCATCTCGCTTCATCGTAACCTTCCATCCGCTTCACATTGAAGCCTTCTTCTTCTGCACGGTCCTTTACTTCTTTTGCAATTGCCTGGACCTGTTTATCAGAATTACCGTGGCAGATCACAAAATAATCTGCTATCAGTGAAATACCCTGCATATTTAAAGCGACAATGTCCTCTGCTCTTTTGTCATCAGCCGCATTGTATGCAAGTGATAATAATTCGTTTTCTTTCGTCATACTCACTTCTCCTTTTGTACAAATTCGTTATAACTTTCAAGCGTGTCAGGAAATACAGGCTGGTTTTTACTGATTAAAAACTGCATGGATTGTTTTAATGCGATTTTCATAGCTTCATCAAGATTCTCATGTGCAACCGCCCTGACATTATCCACTCCGGTGAAACTTCTGCCCGGTTCTATATAATCTGCAAGATAAATGACTTTTTCAAGCCTGCTCATATTTGGTCTTCCTGTTGTATGATACCTGATTGCATTCAGAATATCCTCATTTGTAATCCCGAGCTTTTCTCTGGCAAACACAGCACCAACCGGCGCGTGCCAAAGTTCATGATGAAAATCAAGCAGCACAGGATCAAGTTCGCGGCTGATGATCAGCTCTCTCATTTCATTTTTATCATGAAACTTTGCCATATCGTGAAGTGCAGCAGCAATCCCTGCATCCTCTATGCTTACACCATGTTTTTCAGCAAGTGACAATGCCGCCTCGATTACACCAAGGGTATGAATATACCTTTTTTCAGGGAGTATATCTTTTACAATCTGCTTAGCCTGCTCAAGATTCATAAAGCCCCTCCTCTAAAATATACCTGTACGCCTTTTCCGGAATCAGAAAGCGGCAATCCTGCTTTTCTGCAAGACGTTTTCTGAGCATGGTAGATGAAAGATCCACTACCGGCCCCCTGATCATCACAACATCTCCAGCATGGTCACCTGTATAACCGGGTCTCTCAAAACCGGCAAAAGTAATTAAACTTTTCAGTTCATCTATCCTGTACCAGGTTGATAGTGATTCAATCATATCACCGCCTATGATAAAGAAGAAATCTGTATCAGGCTCCTGATGTGTCAAATGAGCGATTGTGTCAAATGTGTAGGACGTTCCCTCTCTTAAAATCTCTGTCCGGTCCAGTTTAAAATAAGGAACTTCAACGATACTATCCTGAATCATCCTGCATCTTTCTTCAGCAGTCGTCTGACCGGAAATATGCTTATGCGGCGGTGCCGCATTCGGCAAAAACCTTACTTCATCAAGAGACAATGCATGATAGGCTTCATTCGCCATAATTAAATGTGCGATATGGACAGGGTCAAATGTGCCACCCATGATTCCAACCCGCTTTTTCATTATTTTCGTACTTTCGGCAATTCGATTTTTTTATTTTCACGGGATTCTTTATATAAAACTACTGTATGTCCAATCAACTGAACAAGTTCAGCTTTCGCTCCCTTTGAGAGTGCCTCTGCAACCTCATCTTTATCCTGTTCACAGTTTTGAAGGATGCTGACTTTAATCAGTTCTCTTACTTCTAACGCTTCCGAAATCTGTTTAATCATATTATCATTCACGCCGCCTTTACCTACCTGAAAAATGGGCGATAAATTATGTGCCTCAGCACGAAGAAATCTTTTTTGTTTACCTGTTAACATGTTTTCACTCCTGTTTCATATATTCTGTCATTTTTTTTATCATATAATTGGTATCCGGCTTTTCTGTGGTCCACTTTTCAAAAGCGAGTGCCCCCTGCCAGACAAACATGCCAATGCCATTCAGTGACTCCGCACCGGCTGATTCAGCAGTTTTTAAAAATTGTGTGCTTAAGGGATTATAAATAATGTCTGCTGCAAGTGCCCCTTTTTTCATTAAAGAAGTATCCACCGGCATCTGAAGAACATCAGGAACCATTCCCACAGACGTTGTATTAATGACAATATCAAATCGATGCAATTGTTTTTCTGCCGATTTCAAATCCAGACCTTCTCCTGAAACCTGCTGCTGTTCAGCCAGCGTCGCAGCTTTAGCTGACGTACGGTTTGCAATGCTGATTCTCTCAGCACCAAAAGCTTTCAGTGCCCCGATAATTCCTTTAGCGGCTCCACCGGCTCCCAGCACCAGAATCTGTGCATGGTGAATGTCAGACTCAGACCGCTTTGTTAGCAATGACATTAAAAACCCGCGTCCATCTGTGTTATAGCCGGTACATTTGCCGTCTTCAATAACTACTGTATTAACAGCACCAAGAAGCTTAGCCGCGGGATCTATTTCATCAAGGAACGGGATAATCGTTTCTTTATGGGGAATTGTAACATTAAACCCTTTATATCCAAGCTCTTTAAATCGCTCAACCTGATCTTTCAGTTGTTCAGGAGAAACCTCTATTGCTTCGTAATGTCCCTCAATACCCGATTCTTTCAGCCAATTATTATGCATAAATGGTGATTTTGAGTGACGGATTGGATGACCAATTACTGCGAGCTTCATAAAAAGTTCCTCCTGTTGTTTAGATTAGGCTTTATTAAAGTTGGCTGTTGATTGCAGCGAGAGGGGGACGCTTTCCGCGGCCGGGCGCTGAGCCCGCAAGCTTCGCCATAGCCTCACCTGTCCCTTCCTGCGAGCCGCCCCCTGCAGCGAGAATCACCAGCTGTGCAGCAAAAACAATGGACTTTAACAAAGCGTTAAATTAAGGACTTCCTGATAATCGCGCTGACGCCTTCCGGTACATAAGCAGCAACTTTTGCGCCCGGTTCATTAATCGTAATCCAGCCGAGTCCTGAAAATACAATGTCCATTTTACCTTCTTTAACAGTGAACTCATGCCTTTTTAACGGCGGGAAGGATTCAAGATCTTCCTGTCTTGGCGGGGAGAGCATATCGCCTGCGTGCCGCTTATAGAGTTCATCTGCTTTTTCCAGCTTTGTTCTATGAATTTCAAGATCATTTGAAAAGTAGCAGGTGAAAGATTTTCTGCCTCCACTAATGTAGTCAAAACGTGCAAGACCCGCGATAAAAAGCGTCTGCTCTTCATTCAGCTGGAATACTTTAGGCTTTAATTCTTTTTTAGGCAATACTTTTTTTAAATCCTTTTTATTAATAACATGAGCCATTTGATCACGGTTAATGATCCCCGGTGTATCAATAATAGCCTTGCCATCATCCAGCGGAATTTCAATCATATCGAGTGTAGTCCCGGGAAACTGGGATGTTGTGATGATATCCTGTTCTCCGGTTACTTCTTTAATGATTCTGTTAATCAGCGTGGATTTCCCGACATTGGTACAGCCGACAACATAGACGTCTCTGCCTTTCCGCTCCCGGTCAATTGTCTGAAGTACGTCCTGGATATGGTGCCCTTTATCCGCACTGCACAAAAGAACATCAACAGGCTTTAACCCCATCTGACTCGCTTCATATTTCATCCAGTTAATCAGTTTATTTGTTTTAACTGATTTAGGGAGTACATCAGCTTTGTTGCCAATGAGCAGCACCGGATTCTTGCCTACAAAACGGTGAAGGCCTGTCAGAAAACTTCCGTTAAAATCAGATATATCAACGACTTTTACAATCAGTGCATCTGCCTCTCCAAGACCATTCAGGATCTTCAGAAAGTCATCATCTGTAAGAGCAACGTCCTGTACTTCATTATAATGTTTCAGTTTAAAGCAGCGCTGACAGACAATCTGCTCCCTTTCCAGGCTTGAAGGAGGCGCATATCCAAGACCCTCTTTGTCAGTCGTCTGTATCTCGACTCCGCAGCCGATACACGTTAATTTTTCTTCACTCACTTTTTATCCTCCCACTGGATCATGTTTTTTCTCTTGAAAAAATTTAGCAGTCTTTTTTCAATGATGCGATTAAACTTTGTAAAGAATCCATCTGTTTTGGCTACAGGTACAACCAGTATGGTGTAAAGCTTATTCAGATTCCCACCAAGTACATCGGTCATCAGCTGATCACCAATGACCACTGTTTCATCTTTTTTCACGTTCATATCTCTGATCGCTCTTCTGAAAGCACGTCCCATCGGTTTTCTCGCATGGTAAATAAACGGAACACCGATCGGATCAGAAAAAGCCCCCACTCTCAGTTGATTATTGTTAGACACAATCGTGACAAGGATTCCTTCTTTTTGCATGCCTTCCAGCCATTCAATCAGCTTTGGCGTTGCATTTTTCCTGTCCCATTCAACCAGTGTATTATCAAGATCTGTGATGATCGCTTTAATTCCCTGCTCTTTAAGTTTTGCAGGTGTTATTTCAAATACGCTATCAACGTATTCATTAGGCAAAAATAGTTTTATCATTGTTCTCCACCTCTTCACTTCAAGTCTATATCATACATCATCTGTCAGGTTAGTTCAAAATGAATCTTTAATGATTTCATTACATAAATCGTTCGACAAATATCGGCTTACCTTTTTCCTGTGGATAAGTATATCAACACCTTACAAACTGCTGTTATTAACTATGTAACCCTTATTCACAACTTTTACACAGGTTATACACGGAAGATTGTGGATAACAGAACGCTTGTTCTTTCCTGCGGTGTCTGGTACCTTTTTATTATGGAATGATGAAAGGAGCATTATTAAATGGACAAGTTATCACTTGAAGCGCTTGAAAAGGCGTATGAAGCAGCAAAAAAACAGAAGCTTTCTGATGACTTCCTTCAACTATTGGAAATGGAAATTCTGAAAAAAGAAAAGTAATTTTAATCAGTGGCGTAAATCTGCGACGGCAGTTAAAATAAAGAAAAGAGTTCTGAAAATTCGAAACAGGAGGACTTATCATGAAATTGACTGTGATCTGTCCAGGCTGTCGCGGAATCGGTTCTGTGAGAAAAATCCGATTTTTAAAAACAACATGTACTGAATGTCAGGGTTCAGGCAAAATCAGCAAAACAATTACTGAATATAAGATGTATTAGTGGGACTGGCAAGTTTTCTGTTTTCTTTCATACCGTGTATAAACCGGTGAAAGGAGGAGAAGGCTTGTCAATTTTTTTGATATTATCTGCATTGGTTGATCTGCCGGCGCTCACTGGATATTTTAAGCAAAACGCCTTTCCGGAGCCACTTGGTAAAGAAGAAGAGAAAAAAGCGATATTGCAACTTCAAAATGGCAATGAAGATGCAAAAAGATTATTAATTGAACACAACCTGAGGCTGGTCGCACATATTGTTAAAAAATTCGAAAACACCGGTGAGACGACAGAGGACCTAATCTCAATCGGAACAATCGGGTTAATTAAAGCAATTGACAGTTATTCCTATGATAAGGGGACAAAGCTTGCTACGTATGCTGCAAGATGTATTGAAAATGAAGTACTAATGTTTTTAAGATCCCTTAAGAAAACGAAAAAAGATATCTCTCTTCATGATCCGATTGGTGAGGACAAAGACGGTAATGCCATCAGTCTGATTGATGTTCTGCAAAGTGAAGAAGAAGAACTCGATGAGGTCATTGCCCAGAAGATGAACGGTGAAAAAATCAGGCGTTTTGTAACAAAGCTTGATGACCGGGAACGTGAAGTCATCAGTGCAAGATTCGGAATTAATGGTGAAGAAGAAAAAACGCAGCGTGAGATTGCCAAAGAACTTGGCATCTCAAGAAGCTACGTTTCACGTATCGAAAAAAGAGCATTAATGAAGCTGTTTCATCATTTTGATGAAGATAGCTGTTAGATTTTTTCAGTGATCTGAATGATCAGGTTTGCTGAGTTAACAGCAGCTGTTTTTAAATACTGATCGAATGAAACATGTGATTCTTTACCTGCAATATCCGATAGGGAACGGATAATCACAAACGGCACTTCGTATTGATGTGCAACCTGAGCGATTGCTGCTGCTTCCATCTCCAGAGCCTGCAGATCCTCAAATCTGCCTTGAAGAGTTTCAACCCTGTCAGGATCATTCATGAAAGAATCACCTGTTGCAATCAGACCGGAGACGGACTTTATCTCACTGAATGCTGCTGCACATGTCAAAGCCGTCTCTCTAAGCTTGTCATCAGCTTTAAAAGCAGCAGGCATCCCAGGCACCTGGCCATATTCATAGTTGAATGCAGTTACATCAACATCGTGATGACGCACTTCATTCGATATTACAACATCACCTACATTTAAAGCAGGATCAAAACCGCCTGCTGAACCGGTGTTAATGATCACATCCGGCTGGTATCGTTCCATTAGAATTGTTGTCGTCATCGCAGCATTTACCTTACCAATTCCACTTTTAACAAGTACAACTTCTTTTTGCTTTAATAGTCCAGTTGTGAATTCGCTATTTGCAATTGTTTCTGTCTGTACATTCTCCATTGTGGAACGAAGTGTTTCCACTTCTTCTTCCATTGCACCAATAATACCAATCTTCATTAAAATCCCTGCCTTCTCTTTCAATCTCAAAACTGATTTGAACTTACCACAGTGACTGAAAAAGATCAATGAAGCCGTGATATAATAGGTAAAAACACGATGGAGGATGATTATGGGTTTAAAACTGGATTTAATTAAAGACAAGATAGAATTTTTTGACGCACATTCCCTGCAGGACCTCGAGAAAAAAATACAGAGACAGATTGAAAATAATCAGGCACTCATGCTCCGGGTTCATCATGTGGATCACCAGACAGTTTTCACTCCTGAAGGCAAGCCATATTATACTGCCAGTGTTCATTTTAAATCCTAGTGGGATTAAAAAAGAGGTGCTGTTCACACGAAACAGCACCTCTTCTATTATTAAATTGAATTACAGCTCATCCACTTTCACAGGTTTCCAGCCTTTTTTATCGACCCATTCCATATGAACGCGATATTCAGGCGCGCCTCCGCTTGGAGATGACACCTCTACAACTGAATTTTGAGGCCCGCCATCATTTCCTACCCACCAGACAGTCATTGAATTCATATCAAGTCCTGTTGCATAGGCAGCAGCCTTTAGTTTTTCATTCCAGTCTACACTGCCTTTTTCATATGATGAAACGTGTTCCCCGGTCTGCTTCGTACCAACCGGCTTCCATTCGCCATCTTCAGGACCTGCCATTTCTTCATTTGAATCAGATTCTTTTTTCTCTTCATCTTTTTTCTTTTTATCTTCTTTCTTTTTAGCCGCTTCTTCCTCTTCTTCCTTATCTTCACTTGCAGCAGCGTTTTCTGACTCAGTATCTTCATCTGATTCACTTTCATCAGATTCAATCTCGCTTGCAGTCAGTTCATTATTTTCATTATCATTATTCTCATTGCCGTTACTTTCATCCTGTATCCCGGCATTTTCCTGAACCTGTTCAGCAATTGTTTTTTCTTCTGTTTCTGCTGCCTGGTTTTCATTATCACCTAAAAAGATAAATGCTGAAACACCGGCAATTAATAGAAATACCACTGCAATGGACGCATTCAGAAATATATTTTGTTTCCGTTTTTTACTCTGCATCTTTGATCTTGAATTATTCATATCATCACTCCTCGTTCAACTCTTCCCTTATCAATTAAATCTAAACCAGCATATCACGGTTGTAGGCTTCAGTTACAAGAGCCGCTTTTCCTTTTATGAAAACAGGACCTCTGTACTGTAAAGGATTTGACGTGACCTAAAGATAAAAGTTACAGATTCAGATCGTTTAAATGTAACGCTTTGTTAAAGTCCATTGTTGTTTCTGCACAGCTGGTGATGCGCAAGGGGGCGGTTCGCAGGAAGGGGACGTGTGGTGGCCATGGCGAAGCCTGCGGGCTCAAGGACAGGACCAAAAAACGGTCCACCGACGGAAAGCGTCCCCCTGAAGCGGAGATCAACAGCCAACTATAACAAAGCGAAATATAAAAAGCACTCCGGTTTATAACCGGAATGCTTCTGTTTAATCAGTTAATTGATGTAATGCGGACATCCATATCTCCGCCAGGTGTCTGAACTTTCACTTCATCTCCAACAACTTTGCCAATCAGGCTTTTAGCAATTGGAGAGTCATTTGAAATTTTCCCTTCGAATGGGTCAGCTTCAGCGCTTCCGACGATTGTATAAGACTCCTCATCGCCATCTGGTAATTCTACAAATGTAACTGTCTTTCCTAGTGAAACGACACCATCAAGTGTCTGATCGTCTTCAATAATCTTTGCATTACGGATCATTGATTCAAGTGTGGAGATGCGGCCTTCAACAAATGCCTGCTCTTCTTTAGCTGAATCATATTCTGAGTTCTCAGAAAGGTCACCGAAGCTTCTAGCAATTTTTATTCTCTCTACTACTTCTTTTCTTTTAACAGATTTAAGCTGTTCAAGTTCCTGCTCAAGCTTCTGTTTACCTTCTTCTGTCATTGGATATACTTTTTCGTTTGCCAAATCCCTTCACTCCTTTAAAAATACATGACCTATTTCATGCTATGTGATTGAAACCCCTTTTATGAAGTATGCTAAAAAGAGGATAAATTATCCTCTTAGCCTTTGCTATCATATTACACAATAGACTTTTGTTCAAGAATTGTTTGAATTTTCGTTACCATCAAATCAATTGCAACGTGATTTTGCCCGCCTTCAGGAATAATAATGTCGGCATAGCGTTTAGTCGGTTCAATGAATTGATTATGCATTGGGCGCACGACATTAATATACTGATCGACTACTGAATCAATTGTACGGCCTCTTTCATTGATATCGCGGAGCATCCGTCTGATAATCCTGAGATCTGAATCAGTATCAACATACAGTTTGATATCCATGAGATTACGGAGCCTTTCATCTTCTAACACTAAGATTCCTTCAACGATGATGACATCCTTCGGTTCTACCGGAATCGTCTTTTCAGATCTTGTATGCACTGTATAATCATACACCGGCTTTTCAATTGCTTTTCTGTCAAGCAGTTGACCGATGTGCTCGATTAAAAGGTCATTATCAAATGCAAGCGGATGGTCATAGTTTGTTTTCAGACGCTCCTCATATGGGATGTTGCTCTGGTCTTTATAATAGTAATCCTGTTCAATAATCGCGATTGACTGGTCCTGAAAAACATCATAGATTGCTTTTGTGACAGATGTTTTTCCTGAACCTGAACCGCCTGTTACACCTATAATAACGGGTTTATTTGTCATTTTGCCGTTAGCTCCTTTCTCATACTATCCGAGTGGACGCAGCGGCTTATTCACTTTAAATTTCTCAATTTGAAGCGGATCTCTTGCAGCGTCTGTTTTAATTTTTTAAATGACTTAATATGAAACGATTGAAATCTTATACGCTGAATCATATCAGCATACATCATATTTGATCTGACTTACAGCTATTCAGCTGATAAGCGATCATTTAAGCATATATTGAACGGGTTCTGTAAGTCATATGAACCACACTATGCTGAATTTAACCTGTCCTCTTTTTTGTACTGATCGAGAGTCCGTCTCCTACAGGAAGGATAACTGTATGATACTGATCATGTTCAGCGATCCACTGATTAAAACGGTCCAGTTTTCTCAGCATCTGTCTGACATTTCTGCTTTCAGTTCCATTTTGCTCTGCTACAAGCCCTTTAAATAGAACGTTATCAGTATAGACGCACACATTTTCAGAAAAATACGGTTCATACAGTTCAAAGAATTTAATGTTCTGGCTTTTCGCTGCATCTATAAAAACGGCGTCGAATGGACCATACTTTGATACCTGTTCCGGCAATTCCAGCGCATCACCCTCCAGAAGATGGATCCTGCTGGCGAATCCTGATTCCCTGATGAATTGCTTTGCCATCTGAGCTCTGTATGAATCTCTTTCAATTGTAACAACCTCAACCTCAGGAAGTGCTTCAGCTATTCTGATAGCAGAGTAGCCGATGGCAGTGCCAATCTCGAGTATTCTTCCAGGCTGCTGAATTCTTAACAGCTGTAGCAGCGTTTCGATTCCAGCCGGCTCCATAATCGGCACTTCATTTTCCTCAGCAAACCTGATCAGTTCTTCTGCCATCTCTGAATGCGGAGGAAAAAATTTTTCAATATATTGATGGACTTTATCCACAGTTTCTCACCTTTTCTGATCTCAGGTTCCATAAAAAAGAGCGTTCACATACAATCCCTTAGACCGAAATCCGGAAAGTAGTGATAAACGCTAAAATACTTTATCTATTCTAACATAAAAACAGAAGGAAAGTGAATGTTCTTTCCTTCTGCCGGACAATTATTCTTCATCATTTACACTGTAAATAAATTCTTCTGCTTTTCTCTCGTGCTCTTCAAGTGTTTCTGAATAGTACATTGCCCCGTCTTCTGCTGAAGTAAGGAAATAGTAGTAATCAGAACGCTCAGGGTTAATTGCCGCTTCGAGTGAAGTGGCACCCGGTGCTGCAATCGGTCCTGGCGGTAATCCCTGAACCTGATACGTATTATAAGGGTCATCGATTTCAAGATCTTCAAATAGCACTCTGTCCTGCCATTCCCCTTTCGCATAAAGAACGGTCGGATCGGTTTGCAGCGGCATGCCTTCTTCAAGTCTGTTATAAAAAATACCGGCAATCATCGCTCTGTCAGTTGTTGCTGTCGCTTCTTCTTCAAGCAGCGAAGCCATTGTGATCAGTTCATGAACACTCATCACTTTACCTTCTTCTGCTTCTGCACCTGTATAATCCCCCTCAGTAAATCCGGCAAGTAAATCAATATATGGCGCTACATTATTATTCATTGCATCAACCATTTGTGTAATGATTTCTTCAAGAGAAGGATTTTCCTCATAGTAAGGATACGTTGCAGGATATAAGTAACCTTCGAGGGAACGCTTCACGTTTTCACCCTTTACTTCTTCTGTTATCAAAGCCGGGTATTGTTCCATCAGCGTATTAATGAATGTTTCATCTGTTACTTTTTCCATAAACTCTTCCTGCGTATAATCAGTATTTTCTGCAATGATTTCAGCAATTTCCTCAAGTACAAGGCCTTCAGGAATCGTCACATTGAATAGAGGCTCGTTATAGACTTTCCCTGTTTTCAAACTTTCTGTTATTTCACTCAGGGTCATTGACGGAGTCATATTATAAGTACCCGCCTGAAAGTCTGTTTCATTATTAAATTTCAGGTAGTATTTATATACCTGTGCATTTTTAATAATGCCGTTATCTTCAAGTGCCTGAGTAATTCCGTCAACAGATGAGCCGATCGGTATTTCAACTGCTACCGCATTTTCATCCGTTTCATCCACCGGTTCGAGCGCTGAACTGATATATGAATAGGCACCGAGAAGAGCACCTGCTGTGAGGAATACAAATACGATTAACAGAATGAATACAATTTTTCTGACCTGTTTTGCTTCTTTTTTTCTTTCCTGTAAGTTAAGCTTCCATTGATCTATTAAACTTGATTTTTCACCCAATCAATTTCCCTCCAAAAACTTCTGCTCATTTTTCCCAATGATCACATTATACAATAAAAAGAAGCGGGGGCAAATAGCTGCCCCCGCTTTCACATATTATTCGTTTTCTTCTTCATCAAGGAAAGTATTCAGCATTTCCTCAATCAGATCCCACTCTTCTTCTGATTCAACAGGCTTTAATTCACCTTCTGAATTCTCATCATTCGGCTCAAAAGAAGACGCATGAATTTCAATTTCTTCTTCCTCTGTATCTCCTACAGGATAATAAAGTACGTAGGATTTTTGGAACTGATCTGAATCAAATGTGAATAACACTTCACACAATACTTCATTTCCCTGTTCATCAATTACTGTAATTTGCTTTTCTCCGTGTTCCATTTCAGTCACCTCATTTAGTATTGCTGTCAAGATAACCCTGAAGGATCATCACCGCAGCCATCTTATCAATTACTTTTTTTCTTTTACCCCTGCTTACATCAGCTTCAAGTAATACCCGTTCAGCAGCCATTGTGCTGAGACGCTCATCCCAGAAGATGATTTCAGCATCGACACGCCTGCTGAGCATATCAGCATATCTTTGACTGGCTTCAGCACGGGGCCCGAGCGAATTATTCATGTTCTTCGGTAAACCGATCACAATTTTTGATACTTCATGTTCATCGACTAATTCTTTAATCCGCTTGAAGCCGAAAAGGCCTGCTGCTTCATCAATTTTTACTGTTTCAATCCCCTGGGCAGTCCAGCCCAGGGCATCACTGATGGCTACTCCAATTGTTTTGGAGCCTACATCAAGTCCCATTATTCTCATGTTCAGCCCTCTTTATGCTGCTGAAGATAAAACTTCACCAATTCCTCAATAATTTCATCCCGTTCAAGTTTACGGATAACATTCCTTGCATCCTGGTGACGCGGAATATAGGCAGGGTCACCGGATAAAAGATACCCGACGATTTGATTAATCGGATTGTAGCCTTTTTCTTCAAGAGCTTCAAACACCTGATTCAGGACCCGTTTCACTTCCTGATCAGCTGAATCATCTCCAAAGTCAAACCGCATCGTTTTATCAAATGAGCTCATCAACAACACCTCACTACGGAATAGCGTTCTTATTATCCAACTATTGCTATTGTACACCAGATAGCAGGAGAATCAAATTGATTTCACCCATTCTGGCACAAATTGAAGTGCTTCATCCACGCGCGAAGGATCTTTACCGCCTGCCTGAGCCATATCAGGGCGGCCTCCGCCTCCACCTCCGCAGATGGTTGCAATTTCTTTTACAAGCTTACCGGCATGATAGCCCTGATCAATCAGATCCTTTGTCACACCAGCAATGATTTGGACTTTATCATCGTTTACTGAAATCAGCACAAGCACACCTGATCCGATTTTATTCTTCACGTCATCAGCCATTGTTCTGAGCGTATTCATATCTGCTGCCTGAACTTTCTCAGCTAATACACTTACGCCATTTACTGACTGCACGCGATCCATAATATTCTTCGCTTCAATATTTGAAAGCTTGGCATGAAGTGATTCATTTTCTCTCTGAACTGATTTAAGTTCTGACTGAAGCCCTTCAATTCTGCTTTCAAGATCTTTTGGATTTGATTTTAATAATCCAGCCGAACGATTTAATACATCAATCTGTTCATTCATCAGGCGGTAAGCTGATTCTCCGGTAACGGCTTCAATACGTCTTGTGCCTGCTCCAATTCCCGCTTCTGAAGCAATTCTGAATAGACCAATCTCTGCAGTGTTGCCGACATGACAGCCACCGCACAGCTCAAGACTATAGTCACCAATAGATACAACGCGGACCTCAGAGCCGTATTTTTCTCCAAACAGTGCCATTGCACCCATCGCTTTTGCTTCATCAATTGACTTAATTGACGTGCCTACACCGTAGCTTGTCCAGATCTTCTCATTTACAATCTCTTCAATTTTACTTAACTCTTCTTTCGTTACCTGACCGAAATGAGAGAAGTCAAAACGCAGACGGTCGGGCTCAACCAGGGAGCCTGCCTGATTAACATGATCACCTAAAACATCTTTTAATGCCTGATGGAGAAGATGCGTTGCTGTATGGTTTTTAGTAATTCTGTTTCGCGCGGAATCACTTACACTTGCATTGACACTGTCACCTTTTTTAATAGAACCGCTCTTCACAATTCCGGTATGGAGGTTTTGTCCATTAGGTGCTTTTTTGACATCCTGCACTTCAATGACACAGCTTTCATGCGTAACCGTTCCCTTATCTCCAATCTGACCGCCGCTTTCTGCGTAAAAAGGTGTTTCAGCCAGTATAAACTGTATTTCTGATCCTTCTGACGCCTGATCAGCGAAATCACCATTGACAACCAGATCCTCAAGCGTTGTAGAATAATCAAGTCTGTCATAGCCTACAAACTTACTCTTCGTATGAATATCACCTAACACGCCGCCCTGAACCTGCATTGATCCGCTTTCCTGGCGTGCAGCTCTTGCACGGCTTCTCTGACCTTCCATTTCATGCTCAAAGCCTTTTTGATCAATCGAAAGACCGTTTTCCTCTGCATATTCCTGTGTCAGCTCCACAGGGAATCCAAATGTATCATACAGTCTGAAAACATCTTTACCGCTGATTTCTTTTGAACCGTCTTCCTGCGCTTTTTTCATCAGTTCTGTCAGAATTGACAGACCTTCATTTAACGTTTCATGGAAGCGCTCTTCTTCAGTCTTAATGACTTTCTGAATGAACTCTTGTTTGCTTTTCACTTCAGGATAGAAGTCAATCATGATATCCGCTACAACCGGTACAAGCTCATACATGAACGGACGGTTGATTCCGATCTGTTTTGCATAACGGACCGCTCTTCTCAGCAGACGGCGAAGGACATATCCTCTTCCTTCGTTAGAAGGCAGTGCCCCGTCACCCACTGCAAATGCCACGGTTCTGATATGGTCAGCAATGACTTTAAACGCTGTGTCTTCTTCGTCATTTTGACCGTAGCGTCTTTTTGCTACAAGCTCAGTTGCTTCTATGATTGGCATGAACAAGTCCGTCTCGAAATTAGTCGGTACGTCCTGAACGACACATGCCATTCTCTCAAGTCCCATTCCGGTATCAATGTTTTTCTTTGGAAGCGGTGTGTACGTGTCATCTGCGTTATGGTTGAACTGTGAAAATACAAGGTTCCAGATCTCAAGATAACGTTCGTTTTCTCCGCCTGCATACAGTTCAGGGTCAGACGGATCATTTCCATACTCTTCACCACGGTCATAGAAGATCTCAGAGTTTGGACCACTTGGACCTTCACCAATATCCCAAAAGTTCCCTTCAAGACGGATAATTCTTTCTTCCGGCACACCGACTTTTTTATTCCAGATCTCATACGCTTCATCATCTTCAGGGTGAATCGTCACAGAGAGCTTTTCAGGGTCAAAGCCAACCCATTTTTCTGATGTAAGAAATTCCCATGCCCATTCAATTGCTTCCTCTTTAAAATATTCACCAATCGAAAAGTTTCCGAGCATTTCAAAGAAAGTATGGTGTCTTGCAGTCTTACCGACATTTTCAATATCATTTGTTCTGATTGATTTCTGTGCATTCACAATTCTCGGATTTGCAGGTATGACACGGCCATCAAAATACTTTTTCAGGGTTGCCACTCCACTGTTAATCCATAATAGCGATGGATCTTCATGAGGAACAAGTGACGCACTTGGTTCCACGTCATGATTCTTTTCTTTGAAGAAATCTAAATACATTTGTCTGATTTGAGCACCAGTCCATTTTTCCATTCTTATTTCCTCCTTTAATCTCCCGAAACGTCTCTGAAAACAGAAAAGGGTCCTCAATCCTACACAGGGACGAGACAACACTCGCGGTACCACCCTGGTTATGGATTGACAACCCATCACTCTAAAGTTGCTTTAACGCAGCAGACGGCAGCTGTTAACTGCACTCCGGACCAGCTTTCCGCAGATACTTCAGTAAATTCCTTTCAGCCTGAGGGAATTCTCTCTTTAAATGAGTTGGTCTGCGTACTTGTTCCTTCTTCGAGATTCATTATTCTATCTGAAATTATATGAAAGATCATCATCGTTTGTCAATTTAACCTTGCGAAGTTTCGAGGAAATCGTAAGGTGTGACACCTTCCATTCCAATCATTGGATCTGCTCCGCCATCAAATGGATCAGTATCATCTGAAAACTCCACCTGTTCACCCGCAAGTCTTTCCTTAAGAGAAGTCATCCTTGTCAGGTCATCTTTTCGCTCAACGCCGTACCTGAATGCATCCTCTTCGCCGCACATAATCAGAAATTTACTGCTTCTGGTGATCGCCGTATACAGCAGGTTTCTTCTAAGCATGCGCGAGTAACTTTTCACAACCGGCAGTACCACGATCGGGAATTCACTTCCCTGTGATTTGTGAATTGAACAGCAGAATGCATGAGTAATCTGGTTAAGGTCCTGTCTTGTATAGGTTACCTCCACTCCGTCAAAGGAAACGAGAATCATATCCTGTTTTTCTGTATTTTCTTTCGCATAGAAAATGGATATCACTTCACCCATATCACCGTTAAAAACATTGCTCTCCGGCTGATTGACGAGCTGAAGCACTTTATCCCCAATCCGATAGACAATATCTCCCCATTTC
Source organism: Jeotgalibacillus haloalkalitolerans (assembly GCF_034427455.1). Lineage (NCBI taxonomy): Bacteria > Bacillati > Bacillota > Bacilli > Caryophanales > Caryophanaceae > Jeotgalibacillus > Jeotgalibacillus haloalkalitolerans. The sequence continues at coordinate 714,956 of NZ_JAXQNN010000002.1, forward strand.
AGTTCTTTTCTCGAACCGTCGTCATTCGGATTCATTAACTGCTGGAGCAGGGCATTCAGCTTATCAATGCCAGCAGGTCCTCTGTACATCGGTGCAAGCACCTGAATATCCTTTGCCGTATAGCCTTTTTTCATCGCATTATTAACAATTTTACCGACTACCTCATCCATCTGATTGGCTCTGCAGGGAATAAATGAACGGTCTGGGAAAGGCTTTCTGATCGTCTCAGGTACTTCCCCTTTTTTCATATGATGGGCAAGCTCAATAATGGAGGAGCCTTCTTCCTGACGGTAAATATCAGTAAGCTCTACTGCCGGCACTTTTTTAGCATCCAGCAGATCCTGTAAGACCTGTCCCGGTCCAACAGAAGGCAGCTGATCCTGATCTCCCACCAGAATGACCTGCATGGATTCAGGCACTGCCTGCAGAAGCTTATTGGCAAGCCACGTATCTACCATCGACATTTCATCAATGATCAGCAGGCGCCCGGCAACCATTCTGTCATCATCTTCTTCATCCATATCCTCCTGCCCGTTAAATCCAAGCAGACGGTGAATTGTCATAGCTTTCAAACCGGTGGATTCTGTCATTCTTTTTGCAGCTCTGCCTGTAGGGGCTGCCAGAACGATCGGAAACGGCTCATCCTTTGAATAGTTATCAGGATCAAGCGAGAGTCCGTGAAGCTCGGCATACAGCTCTACAATTCCTTTGATCACGGTCGTCTTTCCTGTACCCGGGCCACCGGTTAAAATCATAATTGGTGAAGATAACGCTGTCTGAATGGCTTCTTTTTGCGAAGGGGCGTATGTGACCCCTATCCGCTCCTCAAGATCACCCAGTGCGAGCAGGAATTCGGCTTCAGGAAACTGGTCATGGACTTCTGTGTTGGACGTCAGGCTCTCAACGCTTGAAGCAATTCCGACTTCAGAATAATAAAGGGAAGGCAGGTAAACTTTTTTGTTCTCACCTACGATTTTCCCTTCTTCATGCAATTCCACAAGGCTTTTTGAAATATCAGCGTAATCCACTTTCTCAGGCTGATGCTTCTCAAGCAGCTCCTTCACTCTGATTAACAGCTGCTTTGAATCAGCATAAACATGGCCTTCCTGCATAGAAAGCTGAGTGATTGTATAAAAGCATGCGGCTTTAATTCTGTCAGGATGATTTCCTGATAACCCAAGCTGTCTGCCTAGTTCATCCGCTTTACCGAAGCCTACACCTTCAATATCATTGACAAGCTGATAAGGATTTTCTTCGATCACTTCAACCGTTTTTTCCTGATAAAACTGATAGATCTTCATCGAAAGCTGAGGACCGAACCCCCAGTCATTTAAAAGAACCATAATCCGTTCAAGACCCTGATGCTCTATTAAAACTTCGTGGATATGATGCGCCTTTTCTTCAGACAGCTTTGGTACCTCCAATAACACAGACTCGTTTTCCATGATTTTGGAGATGGCATTTTCACCAAGCGTATCAACAATCTTTTCAGCTGTTTTTCTGCCTATGCCGTTAAACAGATCACTTGAAAGATAATGAATAATTCCCTGCTTTGTCTGAGGTAATTCCTTTTTAAATCGCTCTGCAATAAACTGGGGGCCAAACCGCGGATGCTCCTTCACTTTTCCGAAAAAAACATATGTATCTTCTTCCTGCATAGAAGGAAAATGGCCTGTTACGACCATTTCCTTTTCAGCGTTTGCAATATTCGTGTCAGATACACGGATCCTCACTACTGAATACATATTATCTTCATTATAAAAAATAGAAACGATCAGCGTTCCTTTCACATATAACTCTTCTTCAGTAAACAGATCCGTCTGCTGACCTTTCATGAAAGACTCCTCCTATTCGCCGCTAATTGCCTGCTGCATGATTTTACGTCCGTTTAAAGCAAGATAATGATCCGGCTGTGCTTCGATTGCTTTTTCAAAACAATCAAGCGCTGCCTCTGCATTTTCTTCAAACCCGGCATATGCGACACCAAGATTATAAAGTGCATCTGCATGCTCAGAATCAAGCTCCACAGCACGCTTCAGCTGCTGGATTGCTTCAGTCCCGTGCTCGAGCTTCGCAAGTGAAAGGCCATATTGAAAATGAACCTCTGCATCATCGGGTGACAGTTCCGCTGCTCTTTGCAGATATGGTACTGCCAGTTTAACCTGTTCGTTATTCATCATGGACATTCCGAGCATAAAATAAGCGTCATGGTCTTCCAGTCCCGTCTTGATTGCTTTTTCATATAACACAGCCGCTTCCTTAAATCGTTCCTGCGTATAATAAAGGTTAGCGAGTGCATAATAGGCTGCCCCTGCTTTTTCATCAAGTGTGATCGCTTTTTGATAAAAGCGTTCTGCTTTTTCGACTTCATTGAATCGTGCCAGTACATTTCCAAAATTAATATAGGCAGCCGGGTCATCCGGACTTTGTTCAATTTGTTCATTTAATTTTTTCAGGGCTTCTTCGAGCTCACCTTTCTGGATCAGTTCGATTGCCTGTTCATTTAAAGATTTCATAACGGTCTCCTTCATGTTGATTTGGGCTAAGTATATCATAAGGCATAAAAAATGACCTGATGTGAAGGGTGTTCACAAAAGGTCATTTTTATTTTATTAACTTTGCCAAAACGGGCTGATGATTTCCGCTTCAGGGGGACTTCGCGGCCGGGCGGTGAGCCCGCAGGCTTCGCCATGGCCTCACACGTCGCTTCCTGCCGCAGCCCCTTCCGCTTCAATCATCAGTTGTGCAAATAGTAATATGGATTTCCTATTCCATATATAAATTTATTAACCTACATACAACAATTGCTTTGAGCTTTTATAAATCTTATCAATGGTTCCGCCGCCCAGGCATTCTTCTCCGTCATAAAGGACGACTGCCTGTCCAGGTGTGACTGCACGTACCGGCTCGTCAAAGACGATTTCTGCTGTGCCGTCTTCCTGCATGTGAACCGTTACACCCTGATCAGGCTGACGGTAACGGAATTTCGCAGTGCAGTGGAAGGATGCCTGCGGTGCTTTTGCAGAAGTAAAGCCCATATCCACAGCAGTGATAGAATCTGAATAGAGTGCTTCGTGTTCAAATCCCTGTCCAACATACAGCTGATTTGTTTCAAGGTTTTTACCGAATACAAACCAAGGCTCACCTGACCCGCCGATTCCAAGTCCGTGTCTCTGACCGATTGTATAATACATCAATCCATCGTGACTGCCTACTTTTTCCCCGTCCATTGTTACCATATCACCAGGCTGTGCAGGGAGATACTGACCTAAAAACTCTTTGAAGTTTCGTTCGCCGATAAAGCAGATGCCGGTGCTGTCTTTTTTTGCAGCAGTCGCAAGTCCAGCTTCGGCTGCGATCTTTCTCACTTCTTTTTTATCAATATCTCCGATCGGGAACATCACTTTTGAAAGCTGTTCCTGTGACAGCTGATTCAGGAAATACGTCTGGTCTTTGTTCTGATCAAGACCTCTCAGCATTTTGACTTCATCACCTGTACGGTCAACACGTGCGTAATGACCCGTAGCAAGATAATCTGCCCCAAGCTTCATTGCATGGTCAAGAAATGCTTTAAATTTGATTTCTTTATTACACATGACATCAGGATTTGGCGTTCTTCCTGCCTTATATTCCTCAAGGAAATAGGTAAATACCTTATCCCAGTACTGCTTCTCAAAGTTCACTGCATAATAGGGTATGCCGATCTGATTACATACACGAATCACATCGTTGTAATCCTCCGTTGCTGTACATACACCGAATTCATCAGTGTCGTCCCAGTTTTTCATAAAAATTCCGATCACATCATATCCCTGCTGCTTTAACAGGTATGCAGCAACAGAAGAATCCACGCCACCGGACATCCCGACTACTACTCTCGTTTCAGCGGGTGTTTTTGTCATTTGAATCACCTTTACTTATCAGACGCTAGAAGCGGTCTGTCATTTTCTTAAGACTTTGTGCAATATATACTGCATCTTCAACTGTGTTACCGTAACCAAAGCTGAAGCGGACTGAATTAAACAGTTTCTCGCTTTCTGAACCAAACATTGCAGCCAGCACGTGTGAAGGTTCTACAGACCCTGCTGTACACGCTGAACCGCTTGACGCAGCAATTCCTGCTAAATCAAGGTTAATCAGCAGTGACTCTATTTCGGCTCCCGGAATGCTCAAGTTTACCACGTGGGGGAGTGAATATTCAAGGGAGCCGTTTACTTCAAATGGCACGTCTGATTGTTTTAATTCATGTATCAGCGTTTCCTTTATTTTAACCAGTTCAGCTGTTTTTTCCTCTTTACGCTCGTACGCATGTTTGACAGCTTCAGCAAATCCGGAAATTGCCGCCAGATTTTCTGTTCCTGCTCTTTTCTTGCGTTCCTGCTCACCACCAAAAACAGTTGCATGGTGAGGAGTGCCGTTTTTAATGTATAAAAACCCTGCACCCTTTGGACCGTTGATTTTGTGAGAGGAAACAGATAAAAGGTCGATGCCTTCATCCCTCACCCTGATATCTGAAAGACCGAATGCCTGTACTGCGTCTGTATGAAAGACTGCCTGATGGTCTTTTAAGCATTCACCAATCTCTTTAATCGGCTGAATGGTACCTGACTCATTGTTTCCATACATAACAGTGACTAAAATCGTATCTTCACGCAGAGATGAAGCAAGCTCTTCCATGCTGATCCGACCGGTTTTATCCACTTCCAGATAAGTGACCTCAAAACCGCGTTTTTCCAGCTCCTGACAGGGATGTAAAACGGCATGATGCTCAACTGCAGTTGTAATAATATGCTTCCCCTTATGCTGCATGGCATCAGCTGTTCCAAAGATTGCGAGGTTATCAGCTTCCGTGCCGCCGCTTGTAAAATGAATCTCATTAAAATGAACGCCAAGCATGGAAGCAATCAGCGTTCTGGCGTCATCCAGTATTTTTCTTGCTGCCCGACCTGTCTGGTGGATACTTGACGGGTTTCCATAAGTCTTTTCCATCACATCCACCATGACTGCTGTGACTTCAGGGAGCATCGGGGTTGTAGCAGCATGATCTGCATAAATTCTGTTCAAACCAAAACCCTCCCGTTAAATATAGAACATATAGGCGTCTGATTCGCCTTCTTCTGTATGATTTGCTAAATCTTCAATTGTTGTGTGATCAAGTACATTTCTTACTGCATCTCTGATTCGGATCCACAGTTCTCTCTGAGGAGGCGCTTCGTTTTCAAGACCTTCAACAGGGCTGATTGGACCTTCAAGTGTTCTGATGATGTCCCCGGCAGTAATTTTTGACGGTTCATCCGCCAGAATATATCCGCCATACGCACCACGGACACTCTTTACAAACCCTGAATTCCTGAGCGGTGCAATCAGCTGCTCAAGATAATGTTCAGAGAGATTATGTGTTGTTGCAATTGATTTTAATGAAATTGGACCTTCTCCATAATTTTTTGCCAGTTCAATCATGATTGTCAGACCATAACGGCCTTTCGTTGAGACTTTCATGTGTCATCCACCTTTGCGACTATTTGCTTTTGCCATTATAGCATATAACCTTTAGGATTGGCATTTGTGCGGATTATATGGGTATGATGCTGTTAGAGAAACGGAGGGGATTCTATGGCTGTTAAACCACTCGCATTCAGAATGAGGCCAGCTGAAATAGATGAGATCATTGGTCAATCCCATTTAGTGGGAGAAGGTAAGATCATCAGAAGAATGGTTGATGCCAACCAACTTTCATCAATGATTCTTTATGGTCCACCGGGGATCGGAAAAACTTCTATCGCTTCAGCCATTGCCGGCAGTACGAAATACGCCTTCAGAATGCTGAATGCAGTATCCAATAATAAAAAAGATATGGAAGTCGTTGTTCAGGAAGGGAAAATGTCCGGCAGGGTCATTCTTCTTTTAGATGAGGTTCACCGGCTGGATAAAGCAAAACAGGATTTTCTGCTGCCTCATTTAGAAAACGGAACCGTGATCTTAATCGGCGCCACAACAAGCAATCCGTATCACGCAATCAATCCTGCGATCAGGAGCAGAGTTCAGATCTTTGAGCTGAAGCCGCTGGATGAAGACGAAATGAAAGCGGCTGTTAAAAGAGCAATTGTTGATAAAAGAGGCTTTGGTGAAAAACAGATAGAGGTTTCTGAAGAGGCAATCACTCATTTTGCCACAGCAAGCGGTGGAGATGTGAGAAGTGCTTTAAATGCATTAGAGCTCGCTGTTTTATCAACGAAGGAAAATGAAGAGGATATAATTGAAGTCACTCTGGAAGCAGCTGAGGAATGTCTGCAGAAGAAATACTTTTCACACGATAAAGATGGCGATGCGCACTATGATGTGATGAGCGCATTTCAAAAGTCGATCAGAGGTAGTGATGCGAATGCGGCACTTCATTATCTGGGCAGACTGATTGAAGCAGGTGATCTGCCTACGATTGCACGAAGATTATTAGTCATTGCATATGAAGATATCGGTCTCGCAAGCCCTCAGGCGGGACAGCGAACACTTGCAGCGATTGAATCTGCTGAAAGGCTTGGTTTTCCAGAAGCCCGTATTCCGCTCGCGAATGCTGTCATTGAACTCTGCCTGTCTCCTAAATCGAATTCTGCGATTTCAGCGATTGACAGTGCACTTTCAGATATTAGAAAAGGTAAAGCTGGCGCAGTGCCTGACCACTTAAAAGATGCGCATTATAAAGGCGCAGAAAAGCTGGGACGGGGAACCGAATATAAATACCCTCACAGTTATCCCGGCGGCTGGGTGGCCCAGCAGTACCTGCCCGATTCACTGAAACGTGCAGCTTACTACGAACCTAAGGAAACCGGTAAGTTTGAGCAGGCATTAAAACAGATTTACGATAAATTAAAATAAGGCCCGGACAATGTCCAGGCCTTGTTTTAATGATAAAATTGTGATCATAAGACACTTACTTTTTTATGAAGCAATATCTCTTTTTGTAAAGATTGTAAAAGCAAGTACCATAAAGATAGTGAAGTAGATCAGGATCATGATGATTGAGAATTGCATCGTCATGCCCTCCACCATCGGCATATTCATTTCATACAATGAAAGGTTTGTATTTGCAAACAGGCTGTATTTTGCCCAATCATAGTACATTGCGATAAAGCTTGTTGCCGTTCCGCCTACAAACAGGAGGAATAAACTGATTCCAATCGCCAGTGAGCTGTTACGGAACACTGCTGAAATCATAAAGGCCATTGTCGTCAGCATGATGACATCAAGTGAGTTAAACAGGTATACGCGCACAATATAGGCAGCCATACTCTTTTCAACAACCTGACCGTCTTCAAAGACAAGTCTGATTGAAGATCCCGGATCAAATAAGATCAATCCCAGAATAACGGAAAGAATTGCTGTAATCGCTACAAGGAAAAGTCCAAAAGCGCCAACTGTAATGAATTTGGATAAAAGGATTTTCCATCTTGCAATCGGTCTGATCATCAGCAGCTTAATCGTTCCCCATGAGAATTCTCCCGCGACGATACCCGAAGCAACGATAATCGCAAACAGTCCGATCAGCGAAATTAAAAATGTACTTGATTCAAGGTAAGACCAGAAAGTTCCTGCATTGTTTGGTGCAATGTCATTTTCAATTGCATACTCATTAATGGCAATCTGTTCAGCAGGGTCCTGTACCATAAATGCGGGTTCTCCACTAGCAGCTGACTCCTCAAGCTGGGCATTTTGTGCTTCAAGCTGTGATTCCCAGCTTCCTGTTCCCCCGTCCCCAAGGGAATTAATAAACAGCGTAATTGCAGTTGCAGCAATCACAGCAAGTACAACCAGTCCTACCATAACGTAGGTGGCAGGTCTTGAGAAAAGCTTCATCCATTCGTTTCTGATTAAATTAAACATTTACAGGTTCCCCCTTTCTTTCAGACGTTACTTCAAGGAATCTGTCTTCAAGCGTTTTTGCTGCAACTGCTGCACCAAACACTGAAACATCTTCTCCCACACACCATTTGATAATGGCCGGTATATCTTCTTTTTTACAGTTGATCAGAAGGTCCTCACTGACCAGCTGAATTTCCCACGCAGGAAACGCCTGTCTCATTTTGTCTGCAATCTGTTCAGGATCAGACACTTCGATTTTATAAACCTGAGACTGTGCACCAACGAAATCACTGATTAACTGCACATCTTTTAATTTTCCGCGCTGAATAATACCGATCCGGTCACACATCATTTCCATTTCTGATAACAGGTGACTTGATACGATCACTGCCATGTCACGTTCTTTCGCAAGTCTTCTTATGTAATCTCTGATTTCCCTTATACCAGCCGGATCGAGACCGTTTGTAGGTTCATCCAGGATCAGAACTTTTGGATCATGAAGTAAACTTTGTGCAATACCGAGTCTTTGCCTCATACCCAGGGAATATGTTTTTACCTTTTCGTGAATTCTTCCTTCAAGACCCACAAGTTTAACGACTTCATCAATTTTTTCTTTTGAAATACCTTTATACATTCTTGAATAATGAATCAGATTCTTATACCCTGACATAAATTTATACATTTCAGGATTCTCTACTATTGCACCAACCTGACTGACTGCACCTTCAAAATCCGCTTTCACACTTTTACCATTTACAACAATGTCTCCTGATGACATTTTCATCAGTCCGACAATTATCCGGATTGTCGTTGTTTTACCGGCACCGTTTGGACCAAGAAAACCAAAAACCTCTCCACTGTATACATCAAATGAGATATCATCAATGATGGTTTTGCCCCGGATGTTTTTTGTTACATTTTTCAGTTCAACAACCTGCCTGCTCATTTTACACTCCCCTTTTTTCCTGATAACTTTAATACGCTGCAAATGGAAAAAAGTTTCAGACAAAATAAAAAAAACGGCAAAATCGCCGTTTTTATCTTACAGTTTTAATATCAACGTCTTTTAAGAATTCCCTTATGACGTAGCTCGCAGCAATTAATCCTGCAGCTGAAGGAACAAATGCATTTGAAGAAGGCGGCATCTTTGCCTTTCTGATTGGTGCATTTTCTTTACCAACGGTTTTATTTACTTCTTCTCGCGTAATAATCGGGCTCTCATCTGAGAAAATGACTGGAATGCCTTTTTTGATCCCGTCTTTACGAAGGTGTTTTCTGATTACTTTTGCAATCGGATCTGTATGGGTCTTTGAAATATCAGCAATCTGGAATCGGGTCGGATCCATTTTATTTGCTGCTCCCATACTTGATATGATTGGAATATCCCGGTTCAGGCATTCCTTCATTAAATGAATTTTGTAGGAAATCGTATCAGAAGCATCAACGACAAAATCGAGACCATAACTGAAAAATTCTTCATACGTTTCTTCCGTGTAAAACATCTTTAAAGAATGTACTTCACAGTCAGGATTAATGTCAGCAATTCTCTCTTTCATCAGGTCAGCTTTAGGCTGTCCCACGGTAGAAAGCAATGCAATAATCTGCCTGTTTACATTGGTAATATCAACATCATCTTTATCTACAAGGATCAAACGGCCTACCCCGCTTCTGGCAAGTGCTTCAGCTGCAAAAGAGCCAACGCCGCCGATACCAAGAACAGCCACTGTTTTACCTTTTAGAAGATCGAGCCCTTCAGAGCCGATCGCAAGTTCATTTCTGGAAAATTGGTGCAGCATATTATCAACTCCGTTTATTGGATTAACGGCTTTTAGAATAGCGTAAAATGGTGTTAGATGCAACTTAAATCCGACAGAAATACTTGTTATTAAAACAAAAAACAGACCCGACGCCTAAGCTCCGGGTCTGTTTTCGTATGTAAGATGTGGTAAATCCCAATTGTGCCGTTCGATGTAGGAATCTATCGTTTTGAACCCGCTCTCAGCAGGTGGGTGTCCTATTTTCAGCTTTATGCTTCCCCGCAAAGGGCATGCAAGCGGCTGAAAAACGTGAACTCCCGGATATTGAAGTGTTCGGTCAAAACTGATGGATATTAAAACGTACACATCAGGACTTACCTTGTGAAATCATCATAGCATACGGCTTATTAAAAAACAATTAATTAGATGAAAAATTATAGATTTTTCTGAAGATTCAGTGATAGCTTCAGCTCGTCTAATTGAGCTTCACTTACCTCACCCGGTGCATTCGTTAACACACAGCTTGCGCTTGCTGTTTTAGGGAATGCAATCGTGTCGCGCAGATTGGTTCTGCCTGCAAGAAGCATCACAAGGCGGTCCAGACCAAGCGCAATTCCACCATGCGGCGGTGTACCGTATTCAAACGCCTCAAGAAGGAATCCAAACTGATCAATTGCCTCTTCTTTAGAGAAACCAAGTATCTCAAACATTTTTTCCTGGATCTCACGTTCAAAAATACGAAGCGAGCCTCCACCCAGTTCATATCCGTTCAGCACAATATCGTATGCCTGTGCTCTGACTGCACCCGGATCTGTTTCAAGCAGGTGCAGATCTTCTCTGACCGGCATTGTGAATGGGTGGTGTGCAGCATAATAGCGGCCTTCTTCCTCGTCATATTCAAGAAGCGGCCAATCAGTTACCCATAGGAAGTTAAATGCCGACTCGTCAATCAGGTTAAGGTCTTTTCCAAGTTTTGAACGTAGCGCACCAAGAGCATCTGCTACAACTGACTTTTTGTCTGCTACAAATAACAGAAGGTCACCTGCTTCAGCATCTGCTGTTTTACTAAGCTCGCTTTGCTCATCTTCACTGAAGAACTTTGCAATTGGACCTGAGAAACCTTCCTCCGTTACTTTCAGCCAGGCAAGTCCTTTTGCACCGTAGCGTCCGGCAAATTCACCCAATGCGTCAATATCCTTGCGTGAATATTGATCTGCTGCCTGTTTTGCATTAATCAGTTTCACCTGACCTCCATTTGCAACAGCACCACTGAATACTTTGAAACCGGAGTTCTCAACAATTGAAGATACATCAGTAAGTTCCATAGCAAAACGTGTATCCGGTTTATCAGAGCCATAACGTTCCATCGCATCATGATACGTCATACGCGGAATTGGCAGCTGAATTTCAAGTCCTTTTACATCTTTCATCATTTGGTAAAGCATTTTTTCGTTCATTGCCATGATATCTTCCTGGCTCATAAAGCTGGTCTCAATATCGATTTGAGTGAACTCAGGCTGTCTGTCAGCACGGAGATCTTCATCGCGGAAACATCTTGCAATCTGGTAGTAGCGGTCAAACCCGCCCACCATTAACAGCTGCTTAAACAGCTGAGGCGACTGCGGAAGTGCATAAAATTCACCTTCATGTACGCGGCTCGGCACTAAATAGTCACGCGCACCTTCAGGCGTACTCTTTGTCAGCATTGGTGTTTCAACTTCAATGAACTGCTCGTCATCGAGGAAACGGCGGATTGATTTTGTAATGCTGTGACGCATTTTAAATGTCTCAGCCATAACCGGACGGCGAAGGTCCAGGTAACGGTGCTTCAGGCGGATGTCTTCAGCTGTTTCAGCTTTATCTTCGATTGCAAAAGGCGGTGTCTTTGCACTGCTCAGAACAGTGACTGCTTCTGCCTGGATTTCAATCGAACCTGTTGCGATATTCGGGTTTACCGTTCCTTCACCGCGCGCCTGAACCGTTCCTTCAATGCTCAATACATACTCACTGCGGATGTTTTCTGCTGTTTCTAGTGCTTCTTTAGACGTTTCCGGGTTAAATACAACCTGTACAATTCCTGATCTGTCACGAAGATCGATAAAAATCAGGCCACCGAGGTCACGTCTTTTCTGAACCCAGCCTTTTAGTGTGATTTTTTCTCCAATAGCGGCTTCAGGTACCTCTCCGCAATAAAATGATCGTCCAAACATGTACATTCCTCCTAAGCTTTCTCTATATACTGAATAATTTCTTCAAATGATATGTCTTCCTGTGTCCCGCTCTCCATGTTTTTCACAGCGGCTTTACCTGCTGACAGCTCATCTTCACCGATAATGACAACGTTAGCTGCGTTGATACGGTCAGCTGCTTTAAACTGCCCCTTCATTTTACGGTTCAGATAATCAAGCTCAACACTTAATCCCTTTTTGCGTGCATCATATGCAAGAGATACTGCTTTTTCTTTTGCAGCCTCTCCCATTGCAACGAAATAACAGTCAACGTGATCATTAATCGGAAGCGTTACATTCTCTGCCTCAAGTGCTGCCATCAGTCTTTCAATGCTGAGCGCAAACCCGATTCCAGGCGTTGCCGGTCCGCCGATTTCTTCAGTCAGGCCATTGTATCTGCCGCCGCCGCAAAGCGTTGTAATGGCACCAAATCCTTCGGCATCACTCATGATTTCAAATGCTGTGTGATTATAGTAATCCAGTCCGCGAACCAGATTTGGATCAAGTTCATAGTCAATGCCCATTACATCAAGGTAACGTTTCACTTTTTCAAAGTAGCTTTGAGATTCTTCGTTAAGATAATCTTTTAAAGATGGGGCATTTTCAATCAGCTCGTGCCCTCTGTCTTTTTTACAGTCAAGAATTCTGAGCGGATTCTTATTCAGACGTACCTGACAGTCAGAACAAAACTCATCAATTCTTGGACTGAAGTGTCCGATCAGTGCATTTTTGTGAGCAATACGGCTTTCTGTATCACCAAGGCTGTTCAATACCAGCTTTACTTTTTTCAAACCCAGACGGCTGTATAATTCCATTGCCAGTGAAATCACTTCTGCGTCAATTGCAGGGTCATCACTGCCAATCGCTTCAACCCCGAATTGTACGAACTGACGGAAACGGCCTGCCTGTGGTCTTTCGTATCTGAACATTGGACCTGTATAGAATAATTTAACCGGCTGGATTGCCTGACCGTGCATTTTGTGCTGAACGTATGAGCGGACAACGCTCGCGGTTCCTTCAGGGCGCAGCGTCAGGTTACGATCCCCGCGGTCCTTGAATGTGTACATTTCTTTTTGAACGATATCAGTCGTATCACCGACACCTCTTTCAAACAGCTCAGTGTGTTCAAAAACCGGCGTCCGGATTTCTTTATATTGATACTGTCTGCATAGCTCTGCAGCAGTCTGTTCGATATACTGCCAGTGTTCGGAAACACCCGGTAAAATATCCTGCGTACCTCTTGGTATATTAATTGCCACTGATAATTCCTCCTTCAAATCCTAGCTTCAACATAAAATCCCAGACAAATAAAAAAATCCCGTCCCTTGTTCGAAAACAAGGGACGGGAAATTCCGCGGTGCCACCCTAATTGAAGCCTGAGCTTCCACTTAAAGCAGTTAACGCCTGCTGACGTTTCTCCCTACTTAAAGTTCAGGAAAAAGCCTACGGAGTGTTCATTCAACAGGGCGCAATGTAAGTCTGCTTTCAGCCTATGGCAGCCTCTCTCTTTACATACGTGATCCTGTTTACTATTCTCCATCATCGGGATTCGTTCATATGTTCATATAATGTAATCAATCATAATCACCAACAGCTTTGTTGTCAAGAGGATAATAATTGTCTTAAATTTTCAAAATACTAATGACGCCTTATTTATTTTTCTATATGATATGAATACAAGGATGTTGAGGTGATGTGATTGAAACTGCTGTCAGTACTAATATCAACTGTTTTATTTCTATCATTAGTACCGGAATTAAAAGTGCATGCAGAAGGAAGTACAATTGAAGCTGCACACGATGGAATACTGATCCGGGAAGGCCCGGGATTATCTTATCCTGCCATTGCTACAGGCAATGCCGGAGATCAGTATAAAGAACTGCAGAGAGACAATGGCTGGGTGGAAGTCTCAGTAAATGACGGGTCCGGCTGGATTGCTGAATGGCTGCTTACATCTGTTAATGAACCTGAAACAGAAGCTGCCAGCCAGTCAGCTGTTACAACTGATAACCTGAGACTGAGAGCTGAACCGGATCAGAATTCAGAGATTCTGTCAGTGATTCAGGCAGGACAAAGCGTTGAGGTACTTTCATCTTCAGATAACTGGTCAGAGGTTGTATATCAGGGGAATACCGGCTGGGTTGTCTCTGAGTATCTGGATGCGTCTGCATCTGAACCACAAGCTGCTGAGGGCAGTAATGGGACCATTCTCGTTGACCGACTGAATGTCAGAGATGATTTTTCATCTGATGGAAATGTGATTGGTACACTTAATACTGGTGACCAGGTCATTGTCAGCGATGAAAAATATGGCTGGTTATACATAAGTACAGGTACTTTAACAGGCTGGATCAGCTCTGATTATGTTGAATATCATTCTTCCACGGTTAACCAGACTGCTGAAACACCATCTGATGATATACATATTACAGTGAATGGACTACAGGTTCGTTCAGAGCCCGGCCGCAATGCTGATGTGATCGGAACGGTCAACCTGTATGATTCATTTTCAGTGGAAGAACAGTCAGGAGACTGGTTACGGATTGAATTTGAAGAAGGTAAAAGCGGATGGATTGCCGGCTGGTTTACTGAACGGGGTATTCACCCTGAAAGTAATGTCAGTGCTCAGACAAGCGGTGAAGTTACAATCCTCTATAACGGCTCCAATGTCAGAGAGGCACCTTCAACAGATGCTGCTGTCGTATATAAAGCCAGTGCAGGTGAATCTCTTTCAATTGTCAGTCAGAATGGGGATTGGTACGAAATCAGCCTGCCAGGCGGTGGTAGTGGATTCATTGCAAACTGGATTGTCTCTACAGGAAATGAAGCTGAGCCTGCGGAACCGGAAAGTGAAACCGAAGAGGAAAATGAAGAGCCGGTTACATCCATTTCTGAAGCCACCATCATTATTGATGCGGGTCATGGCGGAAGGGATGGAGGAGCTGTCGGTGCTGCCGGTACACTTGAAAAATCCTTAACGATCAGAACCGCAGAAGTACTTTATCATATGCTTTCAAGCACAGGTGCAAATGTCATTATGACACGGGAAGATGACCGTTACGTAGACCTTTACAGCCGTGTGGCCATTTCAAGAGACCATCAGGCTGATGCATTTATTTCACTGCATTACGATGCAATCAATGACCGCAGTGTAAAAGGCTTTACAACCTATTATTACGGAGGACCTGATGAAGCACTTGCTGATTCGGTTCATGAAGGCCTGAGTGACAGTATGACGGTGAAAAACCGTGGTATGCAGCACGGGAACTTCCTCGTATTAAGAGATAACTCTGCGCCGTCAGTACTGCTTGAGCTCGGGTTTATCAGTAACCCTTCTGAAGAGGCTTCGATCAATAATGACCGTTTCAGGGAAATGGCTGCAACAGGTATTTATAATGGTCTGACTGAGTACTTTTCAGAATAAAACAAAGACGCTTCCCAGGTATAAGGGAAGCGTCTTTTTAACTTTCTACGATTAACGTTACCGGACCATCATTGGTCAGGGAAACATCCATCATCGCGCCAAAAACACCTGTTTCAACTTTCAGGCCTTTTTCGTTGAGGTATTCATTGAATTTTACGTAAAGCGGTTCTGCATGATCCGGCTTCGCAGCGTTCATGAAATTCGGCCGTCTACCCTTTTTAGTATCACCATATAGCGTAAACTGTGAAATCGACAGGATTTCTCCACCCTTATCCAGCACAGAATGATTCATTTTGCCTTCATCATCTTCAAAGATGCGGAGATTGGCAATTTTATCAGCAGCATAGCGGCAATCGGACTCGGTATCGTCCTGACTGATACCAACAAGCAGTACCAGTCCTGAACTGATTTGACCTTCCACTTTGCCCTCTACTGTTACATGCGCTTCTTTACTTCTCTGAACAACAACTTTCAAAACAATATGCCTCCTATACTAATTGACAATTCTCTGAACGGCATAAATATCCGGTATCTGCTTGATCCGGTCTACTACTCTCTGTAGATGCGTCACGTTCTGAATCATAATTGACATATTAATGGTTGCCATTTTATTGCGGTCACTTTTTCCGCTGACAGCTGAAATGTTTGTTTTTGTTTCGTTTACAGCCTGCAGTACTTCATTCAAGAGACCTCTTCTGTCATAGCCGGAAATTTCAATGTCAACGTTGTATTCTTTTCTATTATCAGTCGTTCCTTCCCATTCAACGGGAATCAGTCTTGCTTCAGAGTCACCCTGAATATTCGGGCAGTCACTTCTGTGCACAGACACACCCCGCCCGCGTGTAATAAAACCAATGATGTCATCCCCCGGAACAGGGCTGCAGCATTTTGAGAGTCTGACCAGCAGATTATCTATTCCTTTGACTGTTACACCCGCATCCTTCTTCTTTTTAACTGAAGGGGGTTTGATATCAGCCATTGCTTTTTCAAGTGTATCTTCTTCATCGCGCAGTTTTCTGAGCCTGTCAGTTAACCGGTTTGCGATCTGTGCTCCGGTAATTCCACCATAGCCGACCGCCGCAAAAAGATCTTCTTCACTTGCAAAATTGTATTTTTCATACACACGTTTCATATTTTCTTCTGTCAATACTTCTTTTGGAGAAAAATCAAGCGCGCGGATTTCCCGATCAACGGATTCCCTGCCCTTTTCAACGTTTTCTTCACGTCTCTGCTTTTTAAAGAACGCTTTGATTTTGTTTTTCGCCTGGGAAGTCTGGGCCAGCTTCAGCCAGTCCTGACTGGGTCCATATGAATGTTTGGACGTCATGATTTCGATAATATCACCAGTCTTCAAAGGTGAATCAAGCGGAACCATTTTCCCGTTAATTTTGGCGCCGATTGTTTTATTCCCAATCTCAGAGTGCACACGATAAGCAAAATCAATCGGGACAGAGCCTGCCGGCAATTCCATCACATCGCCTTTTGGCGTAAATACGTAAACCATGTCGGAAAACAGATCAAATTTCAACGCATCCATGAATTCCTCTGCATCTGATGAATCCTGCTGGAACTCGAGAATTTCTCTGAACCACGTTAACTTCTTTTCAATTGTCTGCTTGCTGTCTTCATTCACTACTGTACCTTCTTTATAGGCCCAGTGTGCTGCCACCCCATATTCAGCAATCCGGTGCATATCAGCTGTTCTGATCTGCACTTCAAGCGGATCGCCTTTTGGACCAATCACAGTCGTATGAAGGGACTGATACATATTAGGTTTTGGCATCGCAATATAATCTTTGAATCTGCCGGGCATCGGCTTCCAGCAGGTATGAATAATCCCGAGTACAGCATAGCAGTCCTTTATACTGTCCACGATCACGCGCACAGCAAGAAGATCATAAATTTCATTGAACTGTTTATTTTGTACAGCCATTTTCTTATAGATTGAATAAATGTGTTTTGGTCTGCCGACAATATCAACATCAATGCCGACATCTTTTACCTGTTGTTTGATCTCAGTAATGACTTCATCCACATACTCTTCCCGCTCATTGCGCTTTTTCTTCATCAGATTTACGATACGGTAGTACTGCTGTGGGTTGAGATATCTGAGCGATGTATCCTCAAGCTCCCATTTAATTGTGGAAATCCCTAATCTGTGAGCCAGTGGCGCAAATATTTCCAGTGTTTCATTCGAAATACGGATCTGCTTTTCAACTGGCATGTGTTTTAATGTACGCATATTATGAAGGCGGTCAGCGAGCTTAATCAAAATCACTCTGATGTCCTGTGCCATCGCAATAAACATTTTCCGATGATTTTCTGCCTGCTGTGCCTCTTTCGATTTATATTTGATCTTTCCGAGTTTCGTAACGCCGTCCACCAGCATGGCAACTTCTTCGTTGAACTTCTCAGTCAAATCCTCATAAGTAAAAATGGTATCTTCAATGACATCATGAAGAAAGCCGGCTGCAACTGTAGATGGATCCATCTGAAGCTCTGCGAGAATACCTGCAACCTGCACAGGGTGGATGATATAAGGCTCACCTGATTTTCGGAACTGCTCTTTATGTGCTTCTTCAGCCAGGTGATAAGCTTTCTTTACAAATTCGACCTGGCTTTCGTTCATATAACTTGAGGTAATCTCGAACACTTCTTCAACGGTAAGCACCCGATCATTTGCCATACAATTTATCACCTTTATCATGTTTAGTAGTTTTGAGTATTGTTTCTATTATTAATAAAAAATCAATTTATGTAAAGCCATTACTGATAATTCATGAAATAAAGCATCAATATACTAAAAAGAGCCCCTAAAGAAGGGCTCTTTTAACAGTTGTTCATTAATATTCCATTAAACGGAGCATATCATAACCGTTCAGTTTTTCACGGCCATCAAGGTATGACAGTTCAATCAGGAATGCACATCCCGCAACAATTCCACCCAGTTCTTCTACAAGTTTGATTGTCGCTTCAATCGTACCGCCTGTAGCTAACAGATCGTCTGTGATCAGCACGCGCTGACCAGGCTTGATTGCATCCTTGTGAATCGTCAGTACATCTTTACCATATTCTAAACCGTAGTCTACTTTAACTGTCTCTCTCGGCAGCTTTCCTTCTTTTCTTACAGGGGCAAAGCCTACCTTCAGTGCATAAGCAACCGGACAACCGATAATAAATCCGCGCGCTTCAGGACCAACTACAAGGTCAATCTGTTTTTCCTTCGCATACTCAACAATCTGATCCGTCGCATAGCTGTATGCTTCTCCATTGTCCATTAACGTTGTAATATCCTTAAACCGCACGCCTTCTTTCGGCCAGTCTTCCACTATTGTCACGAATTGCTTTAAATCCATACCTTTTCCTCCTCAGGTTGCCGCGACCATCCGCAGCGCTCTTCAAACCATTTTTTCAAATCATGAAATGACGAATATAATAATTCCTGCTCTAACTTAGCTAACTGTGTTTTCGCATGATAGGCAGGGGATTCTGACAAGTCACGTTTATTGATTTCTTCATTAAGCGTAATGAATCCATCGTTTATTGTAACAAAATCCAGTTCAAAAAACACCTTCGTCATAAAATTAATTGTGTCTAATGACCAACCTTTATGAGAAGCAAGTGCTTTTCCATGCTGATGCAGGTGGAACGTTTTTCTTTTTTTCAGGAAAGCGAAAAACCACGCAAAGTCCTCACGCTTCGGAATCGAACTGAAAAACTGCGGATCCTCCAGATAAAAATGCGCATAAATTCTGCCAGGCTGATTCTCTTTAAGAACGGCTTCCAGCAATTTTGCATCATCTGGCAGATCGAGAAAAACGAGTGTCTGATGATCAGCATTCAGTTCACTGGCATGCTGAAGTGAGTCAATCAGTACGACTTCGTGCTGAAGAACAGGTCTAAACCGTTCAAGCGTAGCCTGATTGTAAGCAAGCACAATTGAATCAGCTGGTATTGTCGGGGCCCATCTTGCAGCCTGTGCAATCCCGCGGATATCAAAAAGCTGCCATTCTTTTACCCTGATATCACTTACAAACAGCTGGGGCTTTTTAATATTATTCCACTCATTAATTGAAAGCTCACCGATTAAATCAAGCTTTGCAATCGGAGAGATCTGATCTGCTATTTCACCCATCCCAAAAGCAATGGCATCAAGGGACTGATCGTCATGTCTGACTGACAGCTTTAAATGATTCTGACCTGCACCGATTTTTCTGATTGAAGCGATCTCTGTCTGCTCAATCAGAACCTTTGGTTTAGGATTTTTCATTCCAAACGGTGAAAGCATCTGAAGCTGACTGATTGAATCCAGGTCAATCTCTGAAATGGAGGCCTCCACATCAATATTTGAAACTGGAATAAAGTCTTCATCGTTCATTTTCTCAGCCTGTTCGTTCAGATTCTTACGTATTTCATCAATGTGCTGAATGTCCAGTGTCATACCCGCAGCCATTGGATGTCCGCCAAAATGCGGCAGGATTGAACGGTTCTGTGACAGTTCCTGGAACATATTAAAGCCTTCAATACTTCTGGCTGAACCCTTTGCAGTTCCTTTTTCAGCATTTTCACAAAGAATGATAACCGGCCGGTAGAATTTTTCTACAAGCTTCGAAGCAACAATCCCTACTACACCAGGGTTCCAGCCTTCTTTGGAAATAATCAAAACGCGGTCATCTTTATAATGTGTTTCAGCGATTTCCATCGCTTCTTTTGCGATCTCAGCTACAATCGCCTGACGCTCTTTATTCATTAAATCAATTTCACTGGCAAGCGCCTCTGCAGTTGCAGTATCATCTGTCATCAGCAGTTCTACCGCAGGATCTGCATCAGAAAGTCTGCCTACTGCGTTCAGGCGGGGGCCAATAGCAAAGCCGACTGTTTCTTCATTTGCTTCATGGATTTTTGCGCTGGATTTATTTAATAATGCATGAAGTCCCTTACGCTCAGATGCTCTTAATTGCTTTAACCCTTTTTTTACAATCAACCGGTTCTCTCCTGTTAACGGAACCAGATCCGCAATTGTACCAATAGCTGCAAGGTCAAGCAGTTCAACCGGTGGCTCTCCAAGCAGTGCATGAGCCAGTTTGAATGCCACTCCTACTCCTGCAAGCTCTCTGAAAGGGTAAGTTCCACCTTCAAGGTTCGGATGGATAATCGCATACGCCTCAGGTAGTTCAGGTCCGGCCTCGTGGTGATCTGTAATAATCAGGTCCACACCCAACTCTTTTAACACCTGTGCCTCATGGACACCGGAAATACCATTATCAACTGTAATCACTAATGAATATCCCTGTTCTGCGGCGTAACGAAAAGCACCTTCATTCGGACCGTAGCCCTCTGTAAAGCGGTTCGGAATATAAAAGTCAGGCGCTGCACCAAGCATTTTTAAAGTGCTCAGCATCACAGATGTGCTTGTGACACCATCCGCATCATAGTCACCATAAATTAAAATTGACTCTCCCTGATTCACAGCTGACTCAATACGTTCTACTGCTTTTTTCATATCATTAAAAAGGTATGGATCATGAAATTCTTTTTTATCAATATGTAAAAAATCAGCAGCTGCTTCCGGGGTTGTCATCCCTCTTTGTACCAATAATTTTGCAATAAAAAGCGGAATGTCAAGAGCGGCTGCAAGCTTTTCAGTTTCAGCTGTGCTGCTTTCTCTAACATTCCATCTAGTTTTAGATGTTAGCATTTTTTCACCTCTTCAGATGATTTCATTATACATGAGGCATTCCCATGATTCAATGAACTGAAGAGGTGACCAGGCATCATCATATTATTCCGCAGCTGAGTCTCCTGCTGAATCCGGAGCGGTCTTCCGGTATTCCTGACGGCTTGGTAATTCGCCGGATTGCGCTTTTTCAGCTTCGACAAGTTTTTCGTTTAGCTGTTTATTTTCAGCTTCCAGATGTTTCACTTTCCGCTGGGCAATAAACAGTCTGAAAAGCCCGACTGAACCCATGATGATTCCACCCATTAAAACTGATCCCAAAATAACCAGAATCAGCGGCAGTTCAGCTTCTGAAAAGCCGAAATTAACAGTTACAGGATCGACATTAATAACAGCAAAAATAGCGACAATAAGTGCAAAAACGATCCCTAAAATCAGTGTCCATTGAAATTTCATGATATGACCTCCTTATATTTATTATATCAATTTATTCAGATATGATAGTTGTTTTTACCCTTATTGAATGGTCTTTACTCCTGTGATGTGTGCTGTCTCAAAAAGGAGCTATAAATTAAATATAAAAAAAGAGGCCGGGACATAAAAATGTCTCAGCCTATTAAAGTCGTTTCGCTACGCTTCAGGCGGACGCTTTCCGGACGGAGGTCGCTAAGCCTCCTCGCCTTCGGCTGCGGGGTCTCAGCTTTCCTCTACTCGTCCCGGAGTCGCTGCCTTACGCTCCACTGCACTAAGTTTTTTTTTCAATATTTAAAAGATGTTATTAACTTGTTTTTCACCTTTTGTCCCAATCTCTTTTTTATACGACTGGTTCGTCAGTCCATTCTTTCTTCTCTTTGAATGTAATCAGTACGCCTTTCTTCTTAAGCTGGCGCTTTTTCAGTACATACCACAGCTGAGACGCGATAAATACTGATGAGTAAGTACCTGCTATTAAACCGACCAGCAGAGCGATAGAGAAGTTTAAGATTGACGTTGCACCGAAAAGGATCAGTGCGACTACAACGAACACCACTGTCAGCACAGTATTCACTGAACGGCCGAGCGTTTGTCTCAGTGATTTGTTAACAATTGCTGCAAGCTCTTCTTTCTTCTCAATCCGCTTCATCTTACGCATGTTCTCCCTGATCCGGTCAAACGTAACGATTGTATCGTTAATGGAGTAACCGATAACCGTCAGAACTGCCGCGATAAATGTAACGTCAACTTCAAGTCTTGTTAAGCTGAAGATTGCGATGATAAAAAATGCATCATGGACTAAAGCAACAATTGATGCAGTTGCCATTTGCCATTCAAAACGCAAGGTTACATACAGGATAATGCCGATCGATGCAATGGCGACTGCCATAAGTGCATTTCTAGCAAGCTCTTCTCCAATGACCGGATTAACCGTTGAAATATTCGGGTCGGATCCATATGCTTCAGTGAAATATGATCTCAGTTCAGCAATTTCGGTCTGACTCAGCTCTTCTGAAAATCTTGCTACCCCAATCTCCTGGTTATTACCTGAAACCACTACATTTGATGGCTCATAGCCGGCTTCTTCGATATCCGCTGCAAAGGATTCGTTCGTCAACGGTGTATCAGACAGTACTTCCATTCGTGATCCTTCAGTGAAGTCTATTCCAAGGTTCAATCTGAAAGTAAGTAATACTGTCAGACCCGCTACGAGTAATACTCCTGAAAGAATGAAGAACCTTTTTCTGACCTTCACAAAGTCGAAGCGGTCGAACTTAGTCGGCAGATCAAGTGAGTCAGGCTCCTCTTCCTCGTTATACTCAAGAATTTCAGACTTTTTGACGCCAAACCAGCCTTTACGCTGATCAAGAAACTTACTTCTGATCCAGAGGCTCATAAATAAACGTGTACCGAAAACAGCGGTGATAAAGCTTGTCACAATACTGATTAACAGCATTGTCGCAAAACCTTTAACTGAGCTTGTACCAAATGTGAATAATACAATACCTGCCAACATTGTTGTTACGTTAGCATCCACAATCGTCAATAATGAAGAACTGCTCGCCTTTTTCCATGCATCACGGACAGACCTTCCTATACGAAGCTCTTCTTTCATCCGCTCATATGTGATGATATTGGCATCAATTGCCATACCAACCCCGAGAATTAATGCTGCTATACCCGGGAGTGTCAATACGCCATTCACCCAGTCAAAAATCAGCAGGATCAGATAGATGTATACCGATAAAGTGATAATCCCGATCAACCCAGGGAAACGGTAGAACGCAATCATAAACAGGAAGATCAACGCAACACCAATGATACCTGCAAGGATCGTCTGCTCCATAGCCAATAAACCAAATGATGCACCAACTGAATCTGAATATACTTCCTCGAGTTCAACTGGCAGTGACCCTGCACTTAACAGATCCGCAAGATTGTTTGCTTCTTCAAGTGTAAAATTACCTGTAATCGTAACTGTATCAGTATTCAGCACTTCGCTTACATTTGGTGCTGATATGAATTTAGGGTCTTCTTTTGTTACTTCTTCCTGATAGGAGTCCCCTTCCTCATAATCAAGCCAGATGACAAGCTGATTCTGGGGTGCCATCGCAAGAATTTCCTGTGTAATTTGACCGAATTGATCCGCATCTTTTAACTCAACCTGAACGATCGGCTGATTGTTGTTTGGATCAAATGTCTGGGTAGCCCCGCCTTCAACAAGGTCAGCCCCGGTCATTTTGACTTCATCATTTACATCACGGAATGTCAGGTTTGCTTCAGTTGAAAGAATCTCCCTTGCCTGATCCTGATCTTCAACACCTGCAAGCTGAACACGGATTCTGTTGCCATCTTCAACCTGAATCACAGGTTCGTTAACACCAAGTACGTTTACCCGGCGATCAAGTGCCTCTGCTGTATCAGATACGACATCCGGAGTAATCTCCTGACCTTCTTGAGCCGGATTTACTTCATACAGCACTTCAAAGCCGCCTTGAAGATCCAGACCCAGTTTGATGTTATTTAAAATTGTATTGGATGTCAGTCCAATTGTGCCGCCAATCAATATGAGTAATAAAAAGAAGGCGACAATCCTGCTGCGCTTAATCATTATGTAAAAATCCTCCCTGTGTATATAGCCGAGACTATATGAAAACTGCCCGTTTGTAACAGGTCTGTAAAGTGTCTGAAATTTCAGCAACAGACTTATTATGTATTACTTCCCTGAAGGTGTCAACGCAGTCTCTTATATTGTCAGTCAATGTTCATCTTTATGTTGCCCATGAAGGAGCAGTTGTAATTCCTCATCTTCCAGTCCGCTTCTTCCTGCAGTCTGTTTGTATTCTTCATTCGTCATGAAATTCATATAGTCGCCTGCTTTGACCTGAAGGATTTCCTGTACGACGCGGTGAAGCCTGAAGCTTTCACTCTCTCTTTTCCATTTTTTGTGTGTCAGATAGCGCCAGACATTTTCAGGTGTTGCGGTATCATATCCATACAGTCTGAGCTCCTGTGCTTTACTGATTAAAGCAGGACCTACAACTGAAAATGCATCTTCGTAGCTGGTATATTGATTCACTTTCATACTCCTCTCTATATTTATTGCATAGCCCCGTTTCTCTGCGGCATATGATTTATTGTATCTAAAATATATGCATTTGAGAAGATGGGGGACAAAGTGTCTAAACTTATTAAAGGTACTCTACTGCTAATGGCTGCTGCGTTAGTGACAAAAGTTCTCGGGTTTGTACATAGGATTATTCTCGCTGATATGGCCGGTGCTGAAGGTGTAGGGCTTTACATGATGACATTTCCTGCCCTGATGCTGGCTATAACCGTGACTCAGCTGGGTCTCCCGATCGCAATTTCCAAGTATGTATCAGAAGCGGCAGCAAATAAAAACGAGCAGGAAATCCGTAAGATCCTCTCCGTGTCGCTTTGGATCACCGGGTCATTGGCTGTTCTTTTGACCCCGCTTTTATTTTTTGCAGCACCCTATATTTCCACAGTGCTTCTAAACGATGAGCGGACGCTTATTCCTTTTATAGCAGTGTTACCAATCATTCCAATCGCTGCTTTTTCAGCTGTCGTCCGTGGATACTTTATGGGACGGCAGCAGATGGGGATCACAGCAATCGGGTCAGTTCTTGAACAGACGATACGCATACTATTGCTGGTTGCGGCTGTAGGGTTTTTAAGCTCTAAAGGCCCAGCTTATGCAGCCGGTGGCGCAATGCTCGCAGCTGTCATCGGTGAATTATGCTCACTGCTGTTTTTACTGGTCATGTTTAAGACCAAGAAAACGAAACTGAGAGGCAGATCAGAGAACTCTTTCCGGGAAACCGCTAATCAGTTACTGAAGATTGCCCTGCCAAGTGCGGGGAGCAGATTCGTGGGCTCTGCCGCCTGGTTTCTGGAGCCGATCATCGTGATGAAATGTCTCGTATTTACAGGGATGGCTGCTACTGCAGTCACAGCAGAATACGGATTATTAACCGGATTTGTCCTGCCGGTATTACTGCTGCCTTCGTTTATTACTGTTTCACTCAGTATGGCCCTGGTCCCCTCAATCAGTGAAGCCAGGGCACTGTCACAGGACCGGGTTGTCATGTACAGAATCACACAGTCATTGAGGCTTTCTGCAGTGACCGGTACACTTTGCTGTCTGATTCTTTTTCTTGAGGGTGAAACAATACTGACACTTTTATATGGATCAGCAGAAGGACTCAATTTATTAAAATTAATGGCTTTATTTTTTATCTTTTATTACTATCAGGGACCTTTGCACGCTGTCCTGCAGGCATTTGAAGCAGCCGGCAAAGCTATGGTCAACAGTATCACAGGCTCAATCATCAAGCTTCTTTCTATGGCGGGCCTCATGATTTATTTCGAAGACATCACAGGTGCTGCAATTGGACTTGCAATCGGCACAGCCGCAGTGACTTTTTTACATTTCCACTCCGTGAGAAAAATGACCAGGTTGTCTCTGCCCATCGGCCAATATGCAGCCATTGCGCTGGTATCAGCCTGCTGCTGGCTGATACATACCGGGATTCTATCAATGAGTGCACCTGTCAGAATACTGATACTCATTCTGATCTTCTGCTTTTTAGCTTCCCGGGTTCAGCTGATCCAGCGGGATGACTGGTCTTTTCTTAAAAGCTTTAAGAAGAACTGATAAACCACTGTCCATCCTCATACGTACAAAAAAATATATTTTTCAACTGATCATAACCCTGCTGCTTCAGTTCTTTTCGCAGCCAGCTTTCATTCTTTCCGATCAGGTCCAGGTGTCTGCTTTGAATTCTGCCGTCCATTACTAAAGGAAGTGACAGCTGCCCGGCACTGCGTTCTTTCCTGAGGACAGATAATGTGCCGGAAGGCTCTAAAATGGCAAATGAGACTTCCTGGAGGTCAAATACTTCTTTTTCTCTCAGCTGTTGCATAAGATCATCTATATTATAACGATTCTTTCTCATTTCATTTTTCACCAGCTCACCGTTATGAATTAAGATTGAAGGTCTGCCATCGATGAGATCCCTGAACTTTTTGGATTTTAAAGAAAACCATGATAAAAGAATCTGCAGGAGCATTAACAGCACCATCGGAAATGCAGCCTGCATAAAATTCATATAAGGGTCTTCAATCGCAAAAGCTGCCATTTCTGCGATCATCATAAATACAATCAGGTCAAGCAAACTCAGCTCTCCGATTTCGCGTTTACCCATCAGCCTGAAAATCAATAGAATCAGTAAATAAAGTGTGACCGCTTTAAACCCGATCAGCATATAGATTTCAAACAATCTCCGCACCACCTTTACGATGGTAGTGTGTACGAAAAACAGAATTTCATTTATCAAAACATAAAGGAGCGTGAAAACATGGCTGTGTGGAAAAGGACTGCTCAGGGCTTAGGTGTAGCGATCGGGGTTGTGCTGCTAATGATTACGCTATATGCCGCAATCGCAGCAGGGTTACTCCATTTCACCGAAATAGCAGAGTCTTCAATGGAGAAGTGGAACGGACTGGCAGGTGCTGCAGCTGTATTGGTCGGCAGCCTGACAGGGAGTGCTTTTGCAGGTCAAAAAGGTTTTCATATCGGGCTTCTGACGGCTCTGTCAGTGATTGGAACAGGACTGTTTTTAAAAGAGATACTATTTGAATGGTCTCATCTTATCCACTATGGGCTGCTGCTTGCTTCAGGAATGGCGGGGGGAATTGCAGGGGTTAATTTATTTGGACGTTCTGCAATAAACGGAAAGCCTGACAAAAAATAAAAAAGCTGCAGCTGCAGCTTTTTTTATCTTTTATTACATTGCTGAATCTTTTTCCACCACTTCACGTACCGCATTGCGGTCATATGTTAAGCGGCTTCCATCTCCACACTTAATCACGACCTGACCTTCGTCAAGTGCATCGATGATACCGTGTAAACCGCCAATCGTGACGATTTTATCACCTTTGCTTAAGCTGTTTTGCATTTCCATTACTTTTTTCTGACGCTTCTGCTGAGGACGGATTAAGAAAAGGTACATTAAACCGAACATCAGAATAAGCGGAAGTAAAGTTACGATCATATCCATTACGCTAAACTCCCCCTTTCTTTCATATATCTATTAAAAGTTTTTTGCATTCGGCTGATTGAAACCGTACTGTTCAAAAAACTCTTCACGAAAGTCGCCCAGTCTGTCTTCTTTTATCGCCTGGCGGACATTCCCCATTAAGTTTATCAGAAAATGCAGGTTATGATAAGTCGTAAGTCTAATTCCGAACGTTTCTTCACATTTAATTAAGTGTCTGATATACGCTCTTGAATAATTCTTACAAACATGGCAATCACAATTAGGATCAATTGGTGAAAAATCACGCGCATACTTCGCATTCTTCACGACAAGTCTGCCTTCACTAGTCATTAATGTCCCATTACGCGCAATCCGCGTCGGCAATACGCAGTCAAACATATCAATTCCTCTGATCGCACCATCGATCAGAGAGTCCGGTGAACCGACACCCATCAGATATCTTGGTTTATCTTCAGGCATCCATGGTGTAGTAAACTCCAGCACGCGGTTCATTACGTCCTTAGGCTCTCCAACTGAAAGACCGCCGACAGCATAACCCGGGAAGTCCATTGATACAAGGTCACGCGCACTTTGACGGCGCAGGTGCTCATATTCCCCGCCCTGAATAATGCCAAACAGGCCCTGATCTTCAGGACGTACATGTGCTTCCAGGCAGCGTTCAGCCCAGCGAGTCGTTCTCTCCACAGAATCCTTCATATACTTTTCTTCAGCAGGATATGGAGGACATTCATCAAAAGCCATCATAATGTCAGATCCAAGTGCATTCTGGATCTCCATTGCCTTTTCAGGGCTCAGGAAAAGCTTGTCTCCGTTAATGTGGTTTCTGAAGTGTACCCCTTCCTCCTGAATATTACGGAATTTACTCAGGGAGAATACCTGGAAGCCGCCTGAATCAGTCAGGATAGGTCGATCCCAGTTCATAAATTTGTGCAGTCCGCCGGCTTCTTTAATAATATCGTGACCCGGACGCAGCCACAGGTGATAGGTATTACTCAGAATAATCCCTGCATTCAGTTCCTTCAGGTCCTCTGGTGACATCGTTTTGACAGTTGCCATTGTTCCGACCGGCATGAATGTCGGCGTCTCAAATGAACCGTGCGGCGTATGGACAATCCCAAGTCTCGCACCTGTCTGTTTACATGTTTTTATATGTTCATATCTGATTGCACTCAAAAGATAATCTCCTCTCTATTTAATCAGCATGGCATCGCCAAAGCTGAAAAATCTGTACCTTTCCTTCACTGCCGCTTCATAGGCAGCAAGTGTATGTTCCCTTCCGGCCATTGCACTCACAAGCATGATCAGCGTTGACTTTGGCAGATGGAAGTTCGTCAGCAGCACATCTGAAGCTTTAAATGTATAGCCCGGATAAATAAAAATATCTGTCCATCCGCTTTGCGCTTTAAAATGACCCTGATCATCAGCAATCGTTTCCAGTGTACGTGTTGAAGTTGTACCAACTGTAATAATCCGGCCGCCATTTGACCTTGTCTCATTGAGAATACGGGCATTTTCTTCAGACAGCTGATAATATTCACTGTGCATATCATGCTCTTCAATAGAATCCACTGATACGGGTCTGAAAGTGCCTAATCCTACATGCAGTGTGATAAATGCAACTTTCACGCCTTTTGCTTTAATTTCCTCAAGAATCTCTTCAGTGAAGTGAAGCCCTGCAGTCGGCGCAGCAGCAGATCCGCGCTCTTTAGCAAACACTGTCTGATAACGGTCACGGTCATCAAGCTTTTCCTTGATATATGGAGGCAGCGGCATATCGCCAAGCTGGTCAAGCAGTTCATAAAAGATCCCTTCATAGCTGAAGGACAAGATGCGGGCACCCTGCTCTCCCGTTTCGATGCATTCAGCTGTCAGTAATCCATCACCAAATGTAATAACCGTTCCGGGCTTTATTCTTTTAGCAGGCTTCACAAGTGTTTCCCATGTATCACCTTCCAGCTGCTTCAGCAGGAGTACCTCAATTGCAGCACCGGTTTCCTGCTTCTCTCCAATCAGTCTCGCAGGAAGTACTTTCGTATCGTTTAACACGAGGCAATCGCCTTCATGCAAATAATCCAGTATATGTTTAAATGACTGATGTTCCACCTTACCTGTCACCTTATCAAGCACCATCAGTCTGCTTGATGTACGGTCTTCAAGCGGAACCTGTGCAATCAGTTCTTCAGGAAGTTCAAAATCAAAATCATTGATATTCATCTTTCGCAGCTCCTTACCTGAACCTTCCGATTAAAAAGAAGATTCCTGTCAAAATTAAACTAATTAAAATTGAAGTAACAATCGGAAAATAAAACGTCATGTTTTCTTTCCTGATCACAATATCACCCGGCAGTCTGCCAGCTTTTATAAACTGCAGTAAAAATCCTGCCACTAAAAGTGCAGCACCTGCAATCATCAGCATTTTGGGCAGTGTCATTCAGGCACCTCCAGGTTAAAATGTTCGTAAACCAGCGGGGTAGCAATCCGTCCCCTCGGCGTACGCTGCAGGAATCCAATCTGCAGCAGGTATGGCTCATACACATCTTCAATTGTTGAAGACTCCTCCCCTATACTCGCTGCAATTGTATCAAGTCCGACAGGCCCGCCTCTGAAGCGCTCTATGATTCCTCTTAATAATTTATGATCAATATGATCGAGTCCAAGCTGATCAACCTGCAACAGTTCAAGGGATGCTCTGGCGATCGGAAGTGTAATATCCCCTTCCCCTTTCACCTGAGCATAATCCCTTACGCGTCTCAGAAGACGGTTCGCAATCCGTGGCGTTCCCCTGGATCTCCGGGCAATTTCATCCGCTCCGAAATCATCGATCTCAGTATTAAATATATCTGCTGAACGGTTTACAATCTCTTTTAACTGTTCTGTATTGTAATATTCAAGCCTGCTTAATACGCCGAATCTGTCACGGAGCGGTGCTGAGATCGCACCTGCACGTGTTGTTGCACCAACTAAAGTAAACGGTGGAAGATCCAGCCTGACTGACCTTGCACTTGGACCGCTGCCAATGACAATATCAAGACAGAAGTCTTCCATTGCAGGGTACAGCACTTCTTCAATCGCTCTCGGGAGTCTGTGGATCTCATCAATAAACAGAACATCACCAGGTTCAAGTGCCGTCAGAATCGCAGCAAGATCTCCTGCTCTTTCGACTGCCGGCCCTGCAGTTGTCCGCAGATTGACACCCATCTCATTTGCAATAACTGCTGCAAGCGTTGTTTTACCCAGACCCGGGGGACCATACAGAAGAACATGGTCAAGGGTTTCCTGCCTGTTTTTTGCCGCTTCAATATAAATCGCCAGATTCTGTTTCACCTGATCCTGACCGATATATGTTTCAAGCAGCTGCGGTCTGATCGACTGCTCGAGCGTTTCTTCTTCTATATTTGCTTCCCCTGATACAATCCGTTCTTCCATCTAATCCCCTCCTTTATTTAAGCTTCAGCATGAGCTGAAGACCCTTTTTAATATATTGATCAGTAGTGAGTGATTCTTTTTGCAGTGCAGGTCTGATCTTTTTCACTTCACGTTCAGAATAGCCTAGAGCCTGAAGTGCCATCACTGCTTCATCAAGCGCTGAGTCATCCTGACCCTTCACTTTCGACGGATCACTGAACAGGTTAGGGAAATAATCAGGTACAACATCCTGAAGTTTTCCTTTCAGATCAAGGATAATCTGTCTTGCGGTTTTCTTTCCTACACCGGGGAATTTAACAAGAAGGGATTCATTTTCTTCTTCAATGGCCTGAATCACCTGTTCCGGTGCCCCGGATGCAAGGATCGCCAGCGCACCTTTTGGACCAATCCCCGAGACATTCAGAAGCTTTGTAAATAACAGTTTTTCTTCCATCGTCGGGAACCCGAACAATGTCAGCTGATCTTCCCTGACATGCTGGTAAGTAAAAACCTGTACTGTCTCTCCCTGCTTCGAAGACATCACAAAAGGATTAGGCATATAGATTTTGTAGCCTAATCCGTGATGATCTGAAACGATATACTCTGTTGAGATATATGTAATTTCACCTTTTATATATTCATACATAATAGACTCTTCCTTTCAATGCAAACTTCATTGTAACACAACTCAGGCGATTCAATGTGTCAGACTTTTTACGTTTGCGGTTCTATACTGATTTACCACCAGAACGAAACATCTGTTCTATTTTACCATGTTCAGCCCTGTATTTCAGCAAAAGAAAAAACAGTCACGTGGACTGTTTAATCAACATCAGCATACCCGCTCCATTTAACAAGCGGGGACAATGTCTCTTCAGTTGTTCTCAGCGTGATCATGTCCTGATTCATATCTATGATCTGCCAGTTTTTATAATCCGCAAAGAAATCCTCCATTGCTTCATATGTTTCTGTTCTCTGTTCGACCCCTTTTTCGCCGTCCTGGTAAATGGTTTCAATTGACAGATCCAGCGAAAGCGCTGCAGCACCTGTTTGTTCTGTACAACTTATCAGACCAAGCATGCACATGACAATCACTGATGTTTTCATAAAACCCTCTCCTAACATACTTGTTAAGATAGGTTTTTCTGTTTCATCAGATTTTATTCATTTTTTTAAAACGGACCTCTATATGGATGATGACATGGGCAAC
Organism: Jeotgalibacillus haloalkalitolerans; assembly: GCF_034427455.1. Lineage (NCBI taxonomy): Bacteria > Bacillati > Bacillota > Bacilli > Caryophanales > Caryophanaceae > Jeotgalibacillus > Jeotgalibacillus haloalkalitolerans. The sequence goes on from NZ_JAXQNN010000002.1 coordinate 747,071, forward strand.
AGCAGTGATGTGGCATCGGGTGGCACCACGGTTCCATCATCATTGGATGCTCTTGCATCTGGCACGGCGGCATCATGTGTGGCATCTGCTGAGGCATCTGGCACGGCGGCATCATCTGCGGCATCTGCTGAGGCATCATGTGCGGCATTTGCTGGGGCATCATTTTAACGGGCTTAACAGCGGATTTTTCTTTGCATGTGCAGGAAGGTTTTTCAGGCATCTTCGTCCATTCTTTAATCTCTTCAGCTTTTGGCATCTCCTGCATTTTTGGCATTTCTTTCATCTTGGGCATTTCCTGCATTTTTGGCATGACAGGCATCATAAATCCTGCATAAGGCATGACAGGCATGTCAACTTTTTCTTCGGGTAATGCCTGATAAGCTGGTTTTCCATCTGCATAAGGGTGCATGTATTCAGCCTTTTTCATAGCCGCTTTTTTAACGCCTGCTTTATCCACAGCTGCCTTCCCGGCGGGTATTTTAATTTTCATCCCGGGCATGATCATATCCGGATCTGCTAAGTAGGCATTGGCTGCTTTTAATTCTTCAAAAGATACCTGATAGTTCTTTGCAATTGTCCAGAGTGTATCCCCTTTTTGCACAACATGAATCTTCATCTTGCCACCTCCATCATTCATTCCATATATCCTATGAACGAAATGAATTTATGATACAATACTTTCAGAACGTTCGAAGAAAGAAGGGTCACAAATGCCAAGCGATCGCCAGAAATCAGGAGAAGCGAGACGGGAAAAAATATTACAGACACTCAGCCAATCCGCCGGACCGATAACCGGCCGCTCTCTTGCAAGTGAGATGAATGTAAGCAGACAGGTCATTGTCAGTGATATTAATTTATTGAAAGCAAAAAACGAGCCAATCCTTGCGACAAGCCAGGGTTATTTATATATGCCCGCTCATCCGACCAGCCGGGTATCTAGATACATTGTATGCAAACATACGCCTGAACAGACTGAAGAGGAGTTAATGCTGATCGTTGAGAACGGGGGCATGGTAAAAAACGTAGTGATTGAACATCCGGTATACGGAGAAATGACCGCCTCACTTATGCTGCATAATCCGACAGAAGTAAAACGTTTTATTGACCAGCTTGCTTCTTCTGAATCAGCGCTTCTTTCAGCATTAACAGATGGTATACATATGCATGAGGTTGAAGCGGAACATACTGCAGTTCTAGACCGGATTGAGGAGGCACTGGATCAGGCAGGCATCTTGTATAAAGACTAAAAAAAGTTCTCTCAAATGATGAGAGAACTTTTTTTATTTCTGAGGCTGCAGCATATGTTTTTTATAACTTCCAAGGATCTTCACTGTACAACCTAGTGCTTCAAGTTCTTCGATTGCACCCTGCATCAATACGCCATCCACCGGTTTTTCAACATCAATGATAAAAAAGTAATTCCCAAGTCCGGTTTTAAGCGGTCTAGACTCGATTTTACTCAGGCTGAGCTGACGCCATGAAAAAGCGGATAATACCTGGTGAAGTGCTCCCGGACGGTCATCTGAAGGCAGCGTAATCATCAGTGTTGATTTTTCAGCATCCTGTTCAAATGGCAGTAAGGTTGTTTCTTTTTCACTTGTCAGCACGACAAAACGCGTGTGATTAAAGTGGAAATCATGTATATTTTCCTCCACTACCTTTAGTCCATATGTATCTGCAGCCAGCGCATTACCAATGGCAGCTACATTTTCTTCCGGATGCTCACTGACGTATTTTGCAGCGGCTGATGTTGAGGTTGATGGCTCAAGCTCTATTCCCCTGAAGCGGTAATACAAATATTTGTGACACTGTGCAAGGGCATGAGAATGAGACATGATTTTAGTGACATCCTGCCATCTGTCCTGATTGTCAGGATGAACCATTAAATGCTGTTCAATCGGTGAAATTAATTCAGCAGTAATATGTAAATCCACATCATGAAACAGATAATCAATTGTAATCGGTACAGAGCCTTCTAGCGCATTTTCAAGCGGAACCACTGCACGATCCACTTTTTCCTCAGCGAGCGCTTCAAGACAATCAGGAATAGTGGGAAAAGCAATATATTCTTCATCTGTAAATACACTTTTTACCGCGTGATGGGTAAAAGAAGCTTCTGGTCCTAAATAACCAATTTTCATTTACTCACCTTCTTTTTAAAATCAGGCCCCTGAGCCCAGGACCTCAACTTTTTCAACAAATTCAAGTTTTTTGAGTCGGTTAAGCATCTCATCAAGCGGAACATTCATATCAGTTACATTTAATGATAATGTCACATTTGCTCTTCCCTGAAGCGGGATTGTCTGGTGAATCGTAAGGATATTTCCGCCGCAGGATGCGACCAGCCCAAGCAGCTGAGATAAGGTGCCTGAGCGGTCTTCAAGATGAAAAAAGAGCGTGATGATTTTTTCTTTCACTACTGTGTGAAAAGGAAATACAGTATCTCTGTATTTATAAAATGCACTGCGGCTTAAATCAACTGAGCGCACTGCTTCCCATACAGACCCTGCATGACCTCTTTCCAGCAGCTGCTTAGCTTCGAGCGTTTTTTGCATCGCTTCCGGAAGCACATCTTCTCTGACAAGATAAAATTTTTCATTCAGTTCCTTTTTTGGCACCTTATTACCCCCTGCTTCTATCTACTCAACAAAGTCAAATTCGAATTCGATAATCTTAACTGTATCGCCGTTTTTCGCACCTTTTTCACGCAGTGCGTCATCAATACCCATCGCACGCATCTGACGGGCAAAACGTCTGATTGATTCTTCACGGCTGAAGTCAGTCATCTTGAACAATCTTTCAAGAGAATCTCCTGTGATGACAAAGCTGCCGTCAGGATCACGCGTGATTTCAAACTTCTCAGCCTCTTCATGCTTATAAAGTACACGATTAATCGTTGCGTCTTTTTCTGCTTCCTGAAGCGGGAATTCAGGCGTTGACTCTACAAGATCAGCAACTGTATATAACAGTTCCTTCAGACCCTGTCTTGAAATAGCAGATACAGGGAACACTTTCACATCGTCTCCAACCTGCTCCTTGAACTTCTTCAGATTTTCTTCTGAATCAGGCATGTCCATCTTATTGGCAACGACAACCTGAGGGCGTTCTGTCAGACGAAGGTTATATTCCTTCAGTTCATTATTAATCGTCACGTAATCTTCGTAAGGATCACGGCCTTCAAGTGCAGACATATCAACGACGTGTACAATGACACGCGTTCTTTCGATATGACGAAGGAATTGATGACCAAGTCCAACGCCTTCATGTGCACCTTCAATTAATCCAGGAAGATCTGCCATGACAAATGTTCTGTTATCTTCTGTTTCGACCATGCCCAGATTTGGTGCGATCGTTGTAAAGTGGTATTCAGCAATTTTAGGCTTTGCAGCTGATACGACTGATAACAATGTAGATTTCCCTACACTCGGGAATCCGACAAGCCCGACATCAGCAAGCAGCTTTAGTTCCATAATGATATTTCTTTCCTGACCCGGTTCGCCTTTTTCAGACAGTTCAGGTGCAGGGTTTGCAGGTGTAGCAAAGCGGGAGTTTCCTCTTCCGCCCCGGCCGCCTTTTGCAATAACAGACTGCTGTCCGTGCTCAGTCAGATCGGCGATCACTTCACCTGTTGCTTCATCCTTTACGACTGTACCAGGCGGCACCTTGACGATCATATCTGATGCGCCTCTGCCGTGCTGGTTTTTCGACATGCCATTTTCACCCTTAGGTGCTTTAAAATGACGCTGATAACGGAAATCCATCAGTGTTCTTAAGCCCTCTTCAACAAGAAAGATGACATTGGCACCCTGTCCGCCGTCTCCGCCTGCCGGACCGCCTTTTGGTACATATTTTTCTCTGCGGAAAGCGACCATTCCATCTCCGCCGTCTCCGCCTTTTACATATATCTTAACCTGATCGACAAACATAATTGTGGATCCTCCTATTGTTAAACTTTCACTCCTGACACAGGATAATCAAATGTCAGCTTTATTGAAAAGGATGCGCTGGATTGCTTAATCCATTCAACCTGTGCTTCTATTGGTTCCTGTATAATCTCTTCCGGTGAAGATTGAAGAGGCTCCCCTTCATATTCAACTACAATAGAAAAACTTTCTTCATACTGTTCAAATAAAAAGTAAAGCTCCTGATCTGACGGTGTATTCAACGCTTTGTCCACCGCTGCAGTTGTTTTCTTTGCCCAGTTAAGAAGCAAATGATCAAACGCTTCCGGAATTTTCATACGTTCAGTAAATTCATAACCAAGCCTCAGTGGCCCCGGCCGATACCAGTTATAGGTCAGCAGCCACTCTGAAAAGCTTGGTGTACCCAGCCCGGTTAATAATGCTTCCTGCCTGGACTCAATCACCATTTCATCTATGATCTGTGTTGCCCGTTCAATATTTGACAGCTCGAGATTTCCTTTTATCATCTGCAGTTTGTTCATCCAGTCGTGCCGGCAATGCTGCAGAAGTTCGAGCTTTAACTTTGATTCTATCATTAGCCCCCTCCTACTGAGTGTCACTTACACTCTAGTATAGCAAAGAGCGCGGATATGCTGAACATAAAAAGAAACTCTGGCTGTTTATAACCAGAGTTTCTTAAGAAATTAAGCTTCTTGTGCAGCTGGGTATACGCTGACCTTTTTCTTGTCACGGCCCATACGCTCAAAGCGTACAACGCCGTCAGCTTTTGCGAATAGAGTGTCATCTCCTCCGCGGCCTACGTTTTCTCCAGGATAAATCTTAGTTCCACGCTGACGGTAAAGGATTGATCCGCCTGTAACGAACTGGCCATCCGCACGCTTAGCGCCTAGACGCTTAGAGATTGAATCACGACCGTTCTTAGTTGAACCTACTCCCTTTTTCGAAGCGAAAAATTGAAGATCTAATCTTAGCATGGTTTTCCACCTCCTACTGTTTGAAGGTTATTTTAATGTATTGCCCGTATTCCTGTTCAATTGTCTGCAATGAGACAATCATGCTTTCCATAATCAGTTGGGTACGGCTGTCTGCTTCTGACGGAAACTCAACTCTGAGATAACCTCCATCATTTCCCTGGTGTATAACCGGTTCAGTCTCTGTTAGAGAAAGAACTGAGTTAACTGCGCCAAAGGAAACTGCAGATGCACCTGCACAGACTAAGTCTTTGCCATGCTCAGCATAATCAGCGTGCCCTTCCATCTGAAAAGCTCTTATCAGACCGTTTGGTTCTTTTTCAATGATAACCTGTATCATGAATAAACCTATTAAGCGTTGATCTTGCCGATTACAACTTTAGTGTAAGGCTGACGGTGACCAAGCTTGCGGTGTTGATTTTTCTTCGGCTTGTATTTGAATACAGTGATCTTTTTAGCGCGACCCTGTTTTTCAACTTTAGCTGTAACTGTAGCGCCAGCAACTAGCGGGCTGCCTACCTTTACATCATCTCCACCTACGAAAAGAACTTTGTCAAACGTAATTTCTTCTCCTGCTTCGACGTTAAGCTTTTCGATGTAGACCTCCTGGCCTTCAACTACTTTAATCTGCTTTCCGCCTGTTTCAATAATTGCGTACATTCCAATGCACCTCCTCAATTTCACTCAGACTCGCCATATACCAGGTGGCATCAATGCGCTTAATAACCTGTTATGAGCGGTTGTAGCACGGGTGCTACAAACAGTAACATATGAATGTTATCACAACCGGAAACAGGGTGTCAATGACAATATTGATTTTAAAAAGTTAATTTCAAATAACCCTGTAAAACGGATGAATATGATTGATTTCTTTGAATGCGACCGGCAGATTCAGTTCTTTTTCGATCCACCTGATAAATGCAGGGTCTTCTTTAATCAGCTGATGAATATCTTTTGTCAGCTCAATTTCAACCTTTTCAAGCATCCTCCGCTTTGATAGTAACTCTTTTTCAAGCTCAAGCAGACAGCTTTCCGGCGATAGAACGTGTCCATTTCCTGAACAGACTGGGCACGGCACCGTATAAAGGGTCTGATATGAAGCCTTTGTTTTTTTCCTTGTTAACTGATAGAGACCCAGCTCAGTAAAGCCGGCTGCATGGACATGCTTATGATCAGACTTCGCTTCTTCTCTGATCAGCCGGTCAATATCATTCCGGTCACTCTGATCCTCCATATTAATAAAATCGATCAATACAATGCCGTGCATGTCTCTCAGCTTCATTTGCCTGAGGGATTCAAGTGCTGCTTTTTGATTGATATCCTTTACCGCTGCCCGCTGCTGCTTTGCTCCGGTCTGCCTGGATGAGTTAACATCAATCACTGTTAAAGCTTCAAGCACATCAATGACAATTGAACTACCTCCCTCAAGCCAAACCGTCCGCCGGGTCATCATAAGATGTATGTCTTCTTTGAAATATCTCACGAAGAGGTCTTCATCTTCCAGATATAACAAAAGATCTGTTTCGAGCTCCATTTCACTGATAACAGATTTAAACTGATTTGATACTGTAACTGAATCCGTGATCAGTTCATCCGGTTTTAGCCTGATTAAGGCATCTTTCACATCTTCAACGAATTTTTCAGGCCGTTCGATTAAGAAACAGCCTTTCTTCTCTTTAAATGCCTGATCCAGAAGATGAAAACGCTGCTTTAAATGCTTAAGTTCCGCTGACAGCACATGCTCTTCTGCTGATTCTGCTTCAGTTCTGATCAGGACGCCTCCCCCGGTTTGCAGGGAATTTTCAGCCCACAACTTCAATCTCCTGCGCTGACCGGGCTGGATTTTTTTTGAAAACCTCAACATATCGGTATATGGAAAATACACCATATATTTGCCTGCCAACTCGATATCACCAGTAAGCACAGGACCTTTAGTTGCTTCTTCATCTTTTTTCACCTGAACAGGGAGCCTCATTCCCTGGTGAACTGTTCGGGATGATGAAGGAATTGATTTTAATGGCAGATAGCCTTTCGGACCGTGATCAAATATGACAAATGCAGCTTGCAGGGATGGTTTGATACTTGCAATGGTCCCACTGTATATATTCCCAACCTTTGTTTCTGAAAATGGCGGATATAACTCAAGCCGTTCCGCTTTCCCCTGATTGATCAGCGCCCATTTCTTTTCGCGCGTTTTACTACTGACGATTAATTGCTTCAATGATTGCACCTTCTCTTTGTACCGCTATGCTTATGATGCGGAAAAGTATCGTTTTATAATCATAACATCACTCAGATTTCCGATCATCTTTCCGTTATTCAGCAGAATAAAACGCTGCTTCTTTCCTTTATACATTTTATTAACAAGGACCTGAATATTCGTCAACCCTTCTACTACTTGAACTTTATGTTTTAGATCAGTTGCGTTCTCTCCCCACTTTTCAAGTAAGAATTGTTTGTGCAGCATGTGTCTGTTCCGGTAAAGCTGTAATGTACATACAGCCGTATACAGATATAACAACATCCACTGGAATTGAAGCCCATCCAACAGATGAATGATGATCACGATCAGACTGATTAAACTGCAAACGATCGATATATGTATACTTTTCTTAAAAGGAAAAAATAGATTTGCGATACAATAGCAGATCCTGCCACCATCCAGCGGCCATACAGGGAGCAGATTAAATAGAAGCAGCTGCAGATTAAGATGATACAGTTCATCTGTAAAGAAAAATGAAGGTTGAAAATTCAGTATGATCAGGTGTATCAGGAGGTGCAGGAGCGGTCCGCTGATAATCACTGCCAGTTCTTCCGAAACGGGCTTGTTCAATATCTTCTTCACAATCAGTTGACCGCCAAAAGGCAGCAATGTGAGCTTTGTAATTTCCCACCTGAAAAATACAGCAGTCATCGCGTGAGCAGCTTCATGCATCAGCACGAGTACAAATAATACAAAGAAGGATAAGAACTGTCCCGAAAGAAAAGACGCCATCGCCATTACCCAGAGCATTGGATGGATTGAGATAAAAAAGTTATTCGCTTTCATTGAGCTCGTTCAGGAAGAGGTGGAGATTAAACGGTGTGTCTGAGGGTTTTAGCATAAATTGATATGCTTCACCTTCAGCATAACCAATCTGATCTCCTGCATTGACCAGGTCAAACGTTTCAATTCCTGCAGGCACGACTGAAAGATAGACTGTTTTCTTTTTATCAGGATGCTGCATGACAACCAGACTTTCACCCTCTGCTTCACCTGCAAACAAAACCACCCCGCTTCTCGGTGCAAAAATCTGTTCACCAGCTGCAGCATGAATCACAGCACGGTCACCGCTTAAAGCCTCCTGATGAAAAGAAGTTGAAACAGGCATGACAGTCTCAGTATCTGTATAGAGGTCATTCATAAAACCAAGGTGTCTGCCCCATTGGTCGTAATGAGCAGCAAATTCAAATGATGAATAAAGCACGTCCTGCGCCTCAATTAATTGGTCTATTGACCAGAGATCGTCCTCACTTGCAGTAAATAAAACTGCAATGAAACCGGCAAGGATTGTTTTAATTAAAAACTTCTCCGGAAAACGGGCATTAATCCGGTCTTTTTTTTGAATGGTATTATGTTTTTTCACAGGGGACATGAATACACTCTCCCTTTTCAGGCTTGTGTTTCAGTCTATGAAAAAAACCGGCAGCACATTCGCTGCCGGCTAATTTACTTTTTGCCGAGAACTTTAAAGATTTTCTGGAAAAATGAAGGCTTTTCGTCTGACAGTGACATCAGTGGAATAGATTCACCGAGAATTCTTCTCGCAATATTCCGGTAAGCAATAGATGCTTTACTGTCAGGATTCATTGTGATTGGTTCACCTTTATTTGATGCTGTGATCACCTGATCATCGTCTATGACAATTCCCAGAAGATCAATCGATAAATGTGTTGTTACTTCATCAATATCAAGCATATCGCCTGACTCCATTAAGTGCTGTCTGATCCGGTTAATGATCAGCACCGGCGCCTCGTCAGTTTCCTGCTCAAGCAGCCCCACAATTCTGTCTGCGTCACGGACAGCTGATCTTTCAGGTGTTGTGACAACAATCGCACGATCAGCACCTGCAATCGCATTTTTATACCCCTGCTCAATGCCGGCAGGGCAGTCGATTAATATATAGTCATAATCCTGTTTCAGCTGATCAACAAGCTCTTTCATCTGTTCAGGATTAACAGCTGACTTATCACTCGTCTGTGCAGCCGGTAAAAGATAGAGTAAACCGTCAAAACGCTTATCTTTCACAAGTGCCTGGTTCGGTTTGCAACGTCCTTCCACCACATCAACGAGATCATAAATAATTCTGTTATCCAAACCGAGAATAACATCCAGGTTGCGCAGGCCGATATCAGTATCAATTAAACATACTTTCTTCCCCTGCATCGCGATTGCTGTACCTAGATTGGCAGTTGTTGTCGTTTTTCCGACACCGCCTTTACCCGATGTAATGACAATTGCTTCGCCCACTGCTATCTTCCTCCTTCAACCTTTGTAATACTGGGACGGATCTTCCTCAAAATCTGTAACCGGTCAACAACAATCTGATTGCTGTCATCTATGTATGCACATTCCATCTCATGCGCTTCATCATCATGATCTGGTGCTCGATTCAGTTTTGATGCAATGCGAAGCTGTGCCGGGAGCATCTGTGAAGCTACGATTACAGCTTCCTCTTTGCCATAGCAGCCCGCATGCGCAATCCCTCTCAGCGTACCCAAAATATAAATATTTCCACCGGCCATAATCATTCCGCCGGGATTCACATCCCCTACAAGCAGAAAATCACCTTCCACTTCGATTACCTGACCGGACCTGACGATACCGGTCATAGAGGACATTTCTTTTTCTCTTACCCGTTGTTCTGATTCATCTTTTGTGATCACATTGCTGTATATTTCGTCTACAAGCAGGCTTTTCTGCTGATGTACAATCTGTTTGATTTCTTCCTGCTGCGCATCAGTTAAATAGCGATTACCAACTTCAATTCTGGCTTTTACCGCCTGTCCATCAGCAGGCGCCTTATACTGAACAGAAAGCTTGTCGATCAGCTCTTCTTTTAAAACGTCGTAACCGCACTGGTCATTCAGCTTTAAAATAAAACCGTCTTTTGTTCCTTTAATCATTACATTTTGTGCACCCACATGATTCACCCCAAACCGTAGCGTATTAATCCTCTAAATGTCTGTACTTCAAAGCTGTCATCCAGATCTTAAAAGGATAAGCTGCAATCAAAATAAATGCTGCATTAAATAGTAAAGTCGAATATAATCTCTGGGTCAAAAAACCGTGAATATTTAAATCTGCAATTCCGATCAGCAGATTAAATTGATATACCAGCCATTCAAGCAGCGCAATCATAACTAATGTAACGACACCGCTGATGGCAATGTTTTGAAATATTAATCTTAAAATCATCGCAGACAGATAGATTAATAAGGGAAACAAAAACATATAGATTCCCATAATTCCAGTAAAGAACACATCATACATAAAACCAAGAGCAAAGGCATATATGTATGATACATTGCGGTCATAATAAAAACTCAAAAACAATAAAAACACAACCAGAAACCGTGGGACGAGCATCCTGGTGTCACCTGCCACTTCTATAGGTGAAAACGTTGCAAAAATACTTTCACTATAAAAGATCACAACACCAAGCAGCGGAAGTAGGAACCGGCTCATTCCTCTTCCTCCTCTGATTCTGCTTCAATCTCATCTGCTCCTGCAGCGATACGTTCCAATACTAAAACATGTTCAATATCATACAGTTTTGCAGCAGGTTTTACATAAGCTGTCTGGGTAAGACCATATTCATCAGATGATACCTCTGTTACTTCCCCAATCAGCAGCCCCCGTGGGAATACACCGCCAAGTCCGGACGTAATGACACTTGACCCTTCTTCAACCTCTACATCAAACGGGATTTTCTTCACCATTAATTCTTCTCTTTCAGGGTCAAATCCTTCTACTAATCCATAAACATTTGATTCTTCGGTCTGAATCAGCGCTGAAACGCGATTGTTGGAATTTCTGGCACTGAGCAGCTCAACCGTTGATGTGAACTGTCCGGTATCCTTTACTCTTCCAATCATTCCGCCGGCTGTCTGAACAGCCATATCAGCTTCAATTCCATTCACCTGACCTTTATCAATAATGATCGTATCCTGCCACTGATCAGGGTTTCTCGCAATTACAGTGGCATTCGTTGTATTGTAGTCACGAATGTTCCCTTCGACATTGGTCTGTGCTCTTAATTCTTCATTGTCTCTTTCAAGGTCAGTCACCTGCGTTTCGAGCAGCGCGAGCTCTTCAAGCCTTGATTTTAATTTTTTATTTTCACTGTACGTATTCAGCAGATCCTGTACACTTTCAATTCCACCCTGCACAAAGCTGGCCGGTTTTGATGCGATATTCTGCCCGAATCCGACAATATCCTTTACAAACTGTTCCGGAAGAGAGATATTTTCTCTTTCTCTTAATGAAAAACCAATCAATGCGACAAGCAGTATAATACTGACGAGCAGCACAATCAGCCTTTTATTTCTAAAAAAAGAAGGCATTTTCTGCACACCCCAATTAGCTGTTTTCCCTGTTACTTCTGTTTCTTAAAGTAATCAATATTATCCAATGCTTTACCTGTACCAATTGCAACGCAATCCAGCGGTTCTTCAGCAATATGAACAGGCATTGATGTTTCTTCAGTCATTAACTGATCAAGCCCCTGAAGAAGCGCCCCTCCACCTGTTAATACAATACCGCGGTCCATAATATCCGCTGAAAGTTCAGGCGGCGTATGCTCAAGGGTACTTTTTACTGACTCGATAATGGTCGAGATCGTATCAGCCAGCGCTTTTTGAATTTCGTTTTGAGTAATTTCAATCGTTTTTGGTAAACCGGTCAATAAATCACGTCCACGGATTTCCATCGTTACATCATTTTCAGCTGCAATTGCTGATCCAATTTCCATTTTAACGGCTTCTGCAGTTCGCTCACCAATCATCAGATTATATTGTTTTCTAATATAAGAGACAATTGCATCATCCATCTCATCACCGGCAACACGAATCGATTCACTTGTTACGATACCGCCAAGTGAAATAACCGCTACTTCAGTTGTACCTCCACCTATATCTACGACCATACTGCCAGTTGGTTCCCAAACAGGTAAGCCTGCACCGATTGCAGCTGCAAAAGGTTCTTCAATCGGGAAGGCGTCTTTAGCACCAGCCTGTCTTGCTGCATCAATGACTGCACGCTTTTCAACAGATGTAATACCAGATGGCACACATACCATGACGTAAGGCTTTCTAGTAAATGAACCATTTTTCAGTGCCTGATTCATATAATATTTCATCATCGTTGAAGTTGTCTCAAAATCAGCAATGACACCGTCTTTCATCGGGCGGAGTGCCACGATGTTTCCCGGTGTTCTGCCGATCATGTTTCTCGCTTCATTTCCCACTGCTACAATATCCCTTGTATCCTGCCTTAGCGCTACAACTGAAGGTTCTCTGACAACAATGCCCTTCCCTTTTATGTAAACAAGTGTGTTCGCTGTACCTAAGTCAATGCCTATATCTTTCGTTCCAAACATGGAGTATCTCCCTTTCTCATTCCACTAATAGCCTTTTAAAGGCCGGTCAAAAACCATAGCTTTAATTATAGCTTACACGCATGTAATTTAACAACGTTACATATACCCTTTTTCCTTCAAACTTACATACTTCTTCTCACCAATGATCAGATGATCGAGCACTTCAATCCCTATCATTTTACCGCATTCTACCAATCTTCTGGTCACGTCAATGTCTTCTTTTGATGGCGAAGGATCACCGCTTGGATGGTTATGGGCACAGATAATGGAGGCTGCGGAACGCTTGAAGGCTTCTTTAAAAACCTCTCTGGGGTGCACGATGGAGGAGTTTAACGACCCGATAAAAATGGTCTGCTGGTGGATGATCTGATTTTTTGTGTTGAGGTAAAGTGCGACAAAATGCTCCTGAGTCAAAAAGCGCATTTCGTTCATGAGAAATGTGGCACCGTCTTCAGGTGAACGAATTGTGAACCTGTCTTCAAAAGTAATGTTGGCGATGCGCCTGCCAACTTCTACAGCAGCAAGCACCTGCACAGCCTTCGCATGGCCAATTCCTTTGATTGAAGTCATTTCATCAAAGGAAGCTTCCTTTAATGACCTTAATCCGTTGAATTCCTGAAGCAGTTTATTAGCGAGGTTAATGACGGACTCCTCTTTAGAACCCGTTCGCAGTAAAATCGCGATCAGCTCCTGATTGGATAAGCTTTGTGGTCCCTGGTTAATAAACCGTTCACGCGGCTTATCCTCATCATGATAATCTCTGATCATTAACGTTTTTTGCGGAATCAGCATGGTTTTCCTCCTTAAGGTTGAAAACAGCTGAGAAAGCTTTGCAATTCCCTTTTCAGACGTGCGACAGGCAGTCCGACAACAGCGTAATAATCGCCGCGGATGGCTTTAACAAATAAAGCACCTCCGGACTGAATCCCATATGCACCCGCCTTATCGTAAGGATCCGGGGTAGCAACGTAATTATTGATTTCTTCATCTGAAAGCGGCCAGAAAGTAACGTCTGTCTGCTCGGTAAAAGTAACAGTTTCCTGACCTCTCATCAGTACCACACCAGTATATACGGTATGCGTGCGGCCGGATAAACTTTTCAGCATGTCTGCTGCTTCCTCAGCTGTTTTTGGTTTTCCTAAAATTTTTTCCTGATACACAATCGTGTCACTGCCAATGACAACTGCTTCTGGAAACTTTGCAGCAATATCCATTGCTTTTCCTTCTGCGATTTTCAATACAGCTGTTTCCGGATCCTGGTCCGTAACGGTGGATTCATCAAATGCTGAAGGATGGATCTTGAAAGGGTAAGGGAGTAATGACATTAATTCTTTTCTGCGGGGAGACTGTGAAGCTAAAATAATTTCCATGTTCATTCACCTCAATGAAAATGATAATAGGGAGACAGGTTCAGTATAGCATAGTTTTTTGTTATGGATGGGTTTTTATTGTATGCTTTTTTACATGATTTAGGCGATTCAACCAGGACGGAGTTTACTGGTTCATTTCTGGATTAATTCCAATAATAAACCGGTGAACTCCATCTCCAGAGTCCCTCTATAAAATCAATCATTCACTGATTTTTATTTCAAGTTGTAGAATCGCACTTAAACTTCGAAGAAAAGCTGTATCACTACTTCCTTTGCTAATTGACTGATGAATGTTTTGAAGCTCGCTATTTTCTAATTGCTCTCCGGACATTAAAGTAAACTCCTCCCCTGGGGACGCCAGCTTTTTATTGATGGCACTGATTGTTGCTGAGAGCCATTCATGATCACTTTCAGAGACATTCAGTTGAAAGGGTTCCACGCCGACCTGTTTGATATATACATCACCCGTATGATCAGGCGATAAAACTTTTGCTTTCTCTTCTGTTCCGGCTGCCCCGATCCATAGCAGATGCATATTATCCTGCTTTACAAGCACGTATGGCGTTTCAGCATTCATCGTAGAAATAAAATCATTCGCTGCTGTTTCCGTGCTGAACGCCCCCGCCTGCAGGACCCAGAAGTTGAATGCCGGCACTTCAAACAGGCTTGTCTCTTCAGGCGGTTCAGCTAACAATGACTGCTGCTCAGGCTTTTCGAGCAGCAGATTAAGAATGAATCCAAATATAACTGCACATAAAATACCTGAGAAAATAGGAAATAATATTAATCCTTTAGATTGCTTTCTGTTTTCAAACGAAGGGAATTGAATAATCGTTCCATCTTTGTTTTTTGAGGCCGGTTCCTGTTTCATCTCAGCAGCTCCTTCTTTTGTTCAGATAAGTTGAGACTAGCACGGGACACAAAAAAAAGAACAAGACAATTGTCGTCTTGTTCCCGTTAGATTCCGACAGCTATTTCACTTTCAGAAAAAAAGTCCGCTGTAGACTGAAATGAGTTCCTGACCCCAGAAATACGCGATCACTGCGCCTGCTGCAATCGAGGGGCCAAAAGGTACAGGATCTTTCCTGGATTTCTTTCTCACATAAATGGCAACCAGCCCTGCAGCTGTCCCTATAAATGTTGCAATAAAGAATGATAGTAATGTGAGTTTGACACCCAGCACCAGCCCAATGACTGCGTACAGCTTGATATCACCACCACCCATACCACCTTTCGATACGATGGCGATTAATAAGAGCAATGTAAAACCAACTGCCGCTCCAAGCAGTGCATCCCACCAGGGGGTTAAAGGTTCAAGTATTCTCAAAGGAAGAATGATCATAAGAAAAAACAGAAGAATTTTATCGGGGATCAGCATATAAGCGATATCCGTTACACTGATAATGAGCAGAAGCGAAATAAAGACAAGTGCAACCAGTAACTCAACAGATAGGCCAACATAAGTATAAGCCAGTCCAAACAGGATTCCGCCTGAAACCTCAATGATCGGATAAACCGGTGAAATCACTTTTTCACAATTTTTGCATTTCCCGCCTTGTATCAAATATGAAAAAACGGGAATCAGCTCTTTCCATGTCAGACGCTTTTTACACTGTGGGCAGGCTGAGCCCGGATATACAATCGATTGTCCTTCAGGGATTCTTAATCCGACTACATTAAAAAAGGAAGCCAGCAGCATCCCGGCAATTACAAAATAGGCTGTCAGTAAAATTGTCATTCGAGTGCTCCTGTTGGTTTATTCTGTTACACGATTACTTTTATCATGATAAAAATAGGCTGTCGCAGTAAGTTGAAGTACGATGGTTTGATCACTGCCGCCTGATAACAGTATTTGTTCATCAGTCAGTTGTTCAAACTCTAACCCTTCAAAATTCATCACTCTTTCAAGCCGCTCCATTTCCTTGATGAACTGCTGAAGGCTGTTAAAGTCAGGGGAGCTGACTTCAGCAGTAAATGCCACTGACTGAAGACCTTCTCCGGGCGGTGTGACCGGTTCAGCTTCAACTGCCTGATCATCTGCTTCGGTCACTTCTTCATCAAATATCAAAGGCTCAGGTATTTCTTCATCACCAAACTCCACAACGTCGATCTGAGTCCCGCTGACTAATTCCGCCGACTGCATCGCAAGCAGAATCTGATCTTCAGCTTTTGTCAGAGGCAATTTTTCTTCAATTACAACAGTTTCAGCATGTACTTCAGCAGGTCCTGTTGTGCTTTCAGCTTCAGCGATAATTAATTCACTCTCCAGAATCTCAGTTCTGGCTGTTAACGATTCATGATCAGCTGCCGCGGGTCTGACAAAAAACAGATAAAAGACAAGGAGCTGAACAAAAAGTAAAAAAACTAAAGTGATAATAATTGCCTGTCTTTTAGTCAGTTCCATTTTGCTGCCCTCCTGTCATAAACTGAAATGAAAAAATATATCTCGGTATTTCTTCAAAATCGCCATCTTCATTTGGAAACTCTGTTTCTACTCTGTCTACTTCCGCAAGCTCAAACAGCTCTGACTGATAAAGCTTTGATGTATACTCAGCTCCATCGTTCATTGTCTCAAATTGAATCCTGCTATGTAATCCTGATTCTATCAGCTCAAAACTGACAAGTGATGCATGTTCAGGCAGTAACCTGATCAACTCATCAAGATAAGGAGAAATATCGGAGGATAACGACTCCGCTCTTTTAAGTGCATCATCATATCCATTCTCTTCAATAACCTCCGGCTGTTCAAGAACCAAAAGTTCATTTTGCAGTCTTGTCTGTTCTAAAGACAGCTCCTGGTTTTCTGATGTGTAAGAAAAGTAGGTGATGACCAGCCATATCCCCAGTAATAGCCAGACTACACCAGTAATGATCAAAGCCTGTTTCCCCCGTGATAAAAAAGGTTCTTTTTGAGGCAAAAGGTTTATGTCATGGTTCATTTACCGGCCTGCCTCCTTTTGCATTAACCCGATCAGTCCGGTATGCTTTGCTTTCAGACCCTGATGATAAGTATCCAGAAATGTCTCATCTGTAATCGTAACAGGCAATTGATAATAGGATTCCAGCTTCTGCCCAATCTCTTTCAAGTAAGGGTTATCGCCTGTAAGGATGATTTCATCGATTTCTTTTTCACCTTTATGTAAAGAAAAACGGTAAAAATTCATTAACCGTTCGATTTCTGCAATCCTGTCTTCAAGCTGCTGCTCATAAAATGCCTGATCGCCGTGAAAGGTAAAATGGAGCTCCTCCCCGTCTCTCTCAGGCTTCCAGTCAGACAGCACCGTTTCAATTGACTGATACCGCATAAAATCAATCACGTTTTCTGAAAAAATGGAAATATTCAATGCATTTAAAGACCACTCGCTAATTAAATACGTTTTGCTTTTCTTCAGAAACTGAAGACTGTCTAAAAAACGGTGGATTGCTAAAGCTCTTATCTCAGCTGCAACAGGTTTCATCTTTACATCTTCAAATGCATTTGCATACGCTGTGATGTCTTCGTGCGGAGAGGCGAACAGGATACCAGGCGTCTCTCCCTGGCCGGTTCTCGACTTCGTTACCTGCTCCAGCCTGATCACATCGATTAGAGGATCTTCAAAAGGAAAATGAAGCGACTGACCGGCTTCCATCATAAAATATTCTTTGAGTGCCTCCTGTTTGATATCAGAAGGAATCATAACAGGTTTCATTAGAACGGAAGAGTCCGGCACAAAAAACTGAACGCGTGACTTCTTCAGGTCCCAGGAGTCCACCAGTTCTTTCATCAGTTCATAAAATTTCTGTTCATCGACAATCTGTCCATCTTCAATCATGCCAACAGGAAGAGGCTCTTCCCGCAGCGTGATTGACTGACCTGATCCTTTAGCGGAGGCAGCCATTCTAATGACGTAATCCTGGATCATGAGGCTGACTGTTTTTTTGGGTGGAAATAAGTTCATTGGGCTGCGCTCCTTTTAAGGGTTTATAAGTAGGTAATCGTTTTTTAAAGTTGACTATTGATTTCCATTTCATTGTGACTTCGCGAGCTAGCGCAGAGCCATAATCTTTTTACTCGCCCGCTCCTATCACAAGATTCGCCGCTTTAAGCTTCAATTACAGCTAAGAAAATAAAGAAATCAATTTAATACCTTCATATAAGTTAGTTTGTTGTATCAAGGTATGTTTCAATTGCGTCTTCAGTCACTGGGTCAGCTGTTATTTCAGTTATTCCATTTACTCCATGACCAGCAATACTCCACACATCAGTTGTTGCATCTCTAGTCACTGTAAATTCATCAGACCCTTGAATATAATCTGATAAATCGTCTTGATCACAACTACTTTCACAATCAATCGTGTTATCAGATAGCTCAGCTAACTTAGCAGAGCTAATAATATTAAGTGCCTCAGCTGCTTCAGCACGTTCATCAGAATCATTAATAATACTATTTACAATCGGCACTGCAATCGCAGCAATAATTGCAATAATAACGAGCACTGCTAATAATTCTACCAGTGTTAAACCTTTTTGATTTAATAGATTTTTGATTTTTTTCATTTTAACTTACCCCCGAAATTTTTTTAGATGTTAGATGTTAGCCCCGAAACTCTTAAAACAGGATCACCTCCTTAAAATAATCATCGTTTATAGCTGATCGTATAAAGTAAATAACGGAACCATAATGGCAAGTACGATAACGCCAACGACGGCTGCAAGTATGACGATCATGATCGGTTCGATCAGCGATTTCAATGTATCTACGGTTCTCTCAACCTCTGCTTCGTAAAAATCCGCGATATTTTCAAGCATCATATCAAGTGTTCCACTGCGTTCACCGATTAAAGTCATTTGATAGACCATCGGAGGGAAGATCCAGCTTTTTTCCAGAGGTTCCGACAGCGTTCCTCCGGTCTGCAGATTTTCTCTGGCTTCTGTGAGTACCTTTTCCATTGCAGGATGATCGATCACACGCTGAACGATGGTAATTGCCTGCAGAATAGGAACAGAGCTTGCAAATAGTGAAGACAGGGTTCTGGTCATTCGTGCGATCAGTGATTTTTGCAGCAGCGGCCCAAAAAGTGGGATCTTCAGCCATACAACTGATACTGAGTAACGGAACGAACCGCTTTTTTGCAGCGCTATGTAAAATCCGGTAATGATGCCTGCCAGCAGTAAAAAGAGCAGCCACCAGAATGATTGGACAAATTCACTCATGACCAGCACGCTTTTTGTAATCGCAGGCAATTCTGCATCCATCTGGGCAAACATGTCTGTAAACCTCGGTACAATTGTCGTCATCAGAAAAATGACGACACCAAATGTCAGGAACGTCAGCATGATTGGATAAGCTAACGCAGATTGAACTTTCTTTCTGAGGTTGTACTGTTTTTCAAAATAATCCGCAAGCCGTTCAAGTGTTTCATCAAGACGGCCTGACGCCTCACCTGCTTTGATCATATTAATAAAAATCGCAGGAAAAACTTTCGGATATTTCCCGACCGCCTCTGATAATGATGTACCGGTCTGAATATCATCTTTCACGAGAAGCAGTGTTTTTTGAAGCTGCTTGCCGGATAACTGTGATGCGAGGATCCCTGTGGAGTCAACAATTGGAATGCCGGCTTTAATTAAGGTTGAAAATTGTCTGCAAAACACAACAAAGTCTTTATGACTGACCTGAGGTTTCAGATAGATTTCCTTATGCAGAATGTTATTGGACTGTGAAATTTCGCGGATACTGATACCATCTTCACGAAGCTTGGCAATCGCCTGTCTTTCTGAAATAGAATCAATTGTTCCTTTTTTCAGCGTGCCTTTTGACGTTCGGCCGGTGTATTTATAGATCGTCATGAAAACTCACCGGTTTGCAGATGCTGCTGAACATCTTCATATTTTACTTTGCCTGCCTGCAGCAGCTGCTGGACAGACATTTGAAGGGTATGCATACCGGACGCTCTGCCGGTTTGAAGAACGTTAGGGATCTGATGTGTTTTTTCACTGCGGATTAAGTTTGCCACTGAAGGCACGTTGATCAGCACTTCCGTTGCAGCAACCCTTCCGGAACCGTCTGCCGCTGTGAACAGTCTCTGTGAAATAACTGCCTGCAAGACAGATGCAAGCTGCGTCCTGATCTGACCCTGCTGATGAGGTTCAAATACATCAATAATCCGGTCAATTGTCTGTGAAGCTCCACTTGTGTGAAGTGTGGCGAGGACCAGATGACCTGTTTCTGCAGCGGTAATGGCTGTTGAAATCGTCTCAAGGTCCCGCATTTCCCCCACCAGAATAATATCCGGGTCCTGTCTTAAAGCAGAGCGCAATCCATTGGCAAAGCTTCTTGTGTCCAACCCGACTTCCCGCTGATTCACCATTGATCTCCGGTGCTGATGGAGATACTCGATCGGGTCCTCAAGCGTAATCACATGCTTTGACTGTTCTCTGTTAATATGATCAATCATGGCAGCTAGTGTTGTAGATTTTCCTGAACCGGTCGGACCTGTTACTAAAATCAGCCCCTGCGGTTTTTTACATAAATCAGGAATGACAGCCGGAAGGTTTAAATCCCTGAACGCCGGAATGATATTTGTAATGACACGGATCGCAATCGCTACCGAATTTCTCTGGTGATAGGCATTCACCCTGAACCTGGAAACTTCGGGTAAGCTGTAGCTGAAATCAATCTCACCTTTTTGTATAAATTCATCCAGACGATGATCCGGAATTATTTCTTTGGCTATTCTCATTAATTCTTTCGGCACGAACTTCTCTTCCCCAAGCTCCTGCAGCTTTCCATCAACTCTGCAAATCGGGGTGGACGCGACGGTTAAATGAAGGTCTGAAGCTCGCATGCCGTGGGCTTTTAGCAAGAGTTGTTTAATATCGTATTGTTCCATTTCCTCTCTCCTAACTATGACAACGAAGATACCCTCAGGATTTCTTTGATCGTAGTCTGACCCAAAGATGCTTTTTTGAGTCCGTCCTCATGAAGGAAGGACGAATGCTCCTTCATGTATTGTTTGATTCTCGCTGTACCTGCCCGGTTTACAATCAGTTCTTTTAAACCATCATCCACACTGAGCACTTCATGGATCGCCATTCTGCCTTTATATCCTGTATGTTCGCATGAAGGGCATCCATTTCCCCTGGCTAATGAAACTGGTTCAATGCTATATGCTTTTAACAGCTCCAGTTCTGATTGATCCGGTTCATAACCGGCTTTGCAATCTCTGCAAACTTTTCTGACAAGGCGCTGGGCTACTACCCCTGACAGGGATGAAGCGATTAAAAATGGTTCAATCCCCATATCTGCAAGTCTTGTAATTGTTTCTGCTGCACTATTTGTGTGGAGTGTACTTAAAACCAGATGTCCTGTAAGCGAAGCACGAATCGCAATTTCAGCTGTTTCCTGATCACGTATTTCACCAATCATGACAATATCAGGGTCCTGTCTCAGGATACTCCTTAACCCTTTGGCAAATGTTAAGCCGACATCTTCGTTTACCTGAATCTGATTGATGCCATGCATCTGATACTCAACCGGATCTTCTACCGTCAGAATATTGACTGCTTCCTCATTCAGTTCATTTAAAGCAGCATATAGTGTTGAAGATTTCCCCGACCCGGTAGGACCGGTGATTAATATGATGCCATTTGGATTCTGGATCATTTTGATAAAGCTGTTAAAATTCAGCTCTGAAAAATCAAGGTTCTTCAGTGCTGTCAGTTTATTGGATAAATCATGCAGTCTTAGTACCATTTTTTCGCCGTAAACTGTCGGTAGCGATGAGAGGCGAATATCGACAGGCTTTTGGTTGATAATCGTTTTAATTCTTCCATCCTGGGGTACTCTGGTTTCGGTTATATTCAGGTTACCCATGATTTTTAATCTGGCCAGCACGACATTTTGCATGTCTTTTGGTAAAGATCGCTCTTTACGAATGACCCCATCCACACGGAACCTGACTGCAACCTCTGCTTCGTGAGGGTCGAAGTGGATATCACTTGCTTTTTGAGTTAAAGCAGATGAAATAATCTGATTCACGAGCCGTACCATCGGGGAATCAATATTTGTCAGATCTTCATCAGCGTCAGATTGCTTACCTGTTACGTCCATTAAGGCTGCATCCATTGAAGACTGCATTTCAAAGTACTGACTGACATACTTTGAAAGCTGTTCTTTAGTGGCGATACTCGGTTCTATTTGACACCCTGTTGCCATCCTCAGCTCTTCAATCGCAAAGTAATCCATTGGGTCTGCCATAGCTGCTGACAGCTTATTACGATCCTTTTTTAAAGGTATAATCAGATTACTTTTTGCAAGCTCAGCCGGAATTAACTGAATCAGTTCAGGATCAATTTTAAATCTTGAGAGATCAACATGCGGTATCCCGAGCTGAAATTCAAGCACCTCAATTAACTGCCTTTCAGTAATCACATTTTTATTGATCAGGTAATCCCCGAGTTTTTCATTATTACTTTTAGACATCAACGCTTCCTCAAGTTCAAATGATGACACCATACCGGATTCAACGAGCAAATCGCCAAGTCGTTTTCTTATAATTGAACTCAATGCGCTACACCTCAATTACTTCGGATTATTTTCTTCCGGCTTTTTCACGGTAGGTTGACCGTTGTTTTTGCTGTCCGGCTGTTCTCCAGCTTCACCGTTGTCATTCCCGTTGTTTTGATCTTGATTACTTTCTTCATTCGTTATATCAGTCTGATCCTCTGTTTCATTTACTGCAGGTTCAGCTGACTGAGCAGGTGCTACTGAGGATACTTCAATAATGGTTGGAACTGGCGCGTAAAACTGCTTTGTCACACGAGAATCCTCTTCCACTACCTCTGAAGAAGCCAGCTCAACCCGGTATACCTCTACCTGATACCCGTCAGATCCCTTTTGAAGCTGCAGTTCTTCACCAGGTTCTAAAAGGTTGGAATATCGCTTAATCGTTCTTGGTTTTACAATATCGCTTTGCACCCGTTCAAGAATGTAAGTTGGCTGCTTTGCAGTGATGAGTGCTACTGAAAGCTGATCTCCTGCCGACCTGCTTTCAATTGTCATAGAAAAGTCTGTCGGGTTATAGATTTTCAAATCTTTATTTTCCTTCAGACTGACTGACGCTTCGAACCCCGGTTTTGTATAACTGGGCGGTTGAAGTGCTGCATGACGTTCAATGATCTTTGCATCACTTTGAAGGAAGAGCTGATAAAGCGCCGATGCTGCAACGAGCCCAGCTTCTGTATCGTCAGCAATCATTGAGTTGAATGAAAATTGGCTGTCAGCATCTATTACCAATGATGATAGGAGATCAGCTGCTGCTTTTGCCTGAACGGATGACAGCTGAACGGTAATCGGCTGGCTGGCTGCAGTTTGTTCAGGCGCGTCCTGATTAAGATCCTGATAAACTAAGCGTTCAGCAAGCATAAGCAATTGTTCTTTAGTCTGTTCAACATTGATCATCTCTGAATAGTCAGCAAGATATGTATCATCCAATTCTGCAGTCAGGGGAAAAGTCACCTGGTCATTCCTCTCCCAGAATGCGAACCATGGTGTATGTATAGCATTTTCTAAAGCCTGATAGCTTTGCTCAATGTCGAATTCGAACTGACTCCTTGGAACCTCAAAGCTTCCTCCAGGAAAGCTGACAAGAATTGGCCCGCTGCTTTTCCACTCTGCAATTGCATGTGCAGTATTTATCTTCATTTCTTTCACATGATCTCTTTCGATGGTAAAACCGCTATCTGCCGCTGAAATGGGACGATTACTCAGGTAAGTCACGGTACTGATGATCAGGAGAACTGCAGAAAAAAAGATCATTACCGGTTTTATGAATTTTTTCACCATACGTCCCACTCCTTTCTGCTTATCTTATATGTGTATTTTATCCTAAAATTCGCCATTAAAACTCAAATAATAAATTAAAAGTCTTATATAAAAGTGCTTAGACAATCCTCTATAAGTATAGAACGTATAAATTAACAGGACAACATCCGATTTGTAGTTCTTTATACACAAAATGAGCATTTTTCACAAAATGCTCACTTTGCATAAACAGCAACCTTATTTCTGCCTTTCTGTTTTGCACCAATATAAAGTGCCCTGTCGGCATTTCTGAGGAGGTTTTTGTAGGAATCAGTATCCTCCGGTGATGAAGCTACGCCTATACTGACAGTCATCTGAATTTTTGACATTTCACGTTTTTTACTCAGATCATGCTGGATTTCAAAAATTGTATTTTCAACTGCACACCTGATCTTTTCACCAATCATCTGTGCCTCTTCTTTTGTTTGTTCACTTAATAAAAGTACGAATTCTTCACCGCCATATCTTGCAATCAATGCATCTCCTCCGGCAGTTTCAATCAGAACGCCAGCCAATTCTTTTAAAAGATCATTCCCGCTTTCATGCCCATACGTATCGTTTACTTTTTTGAAATGATCAATATCAAGTAAAATGAGTGACAGTGCATTCATATGACCTTTTTCAAGCCTTGAGAATTCTTTTTCCAGCTGTTCATTAAAATATCTAAAGTTATACAGCCCTGTTAATGCACAGCGCTCACTTCTTTTGATGTTACGCTGATAGTTTCGTGCATTTTGCATGGCAATTGCCAGATAAGAACAAAGAATTTCAAGAATGGCAATCAGGTGGGTCCCGAACGCATTTTTCTTTTTAGAAGCAGCCAGTAGTACAGCAACAGTTTTTTTGTCCCGCTGAATCGGTACGCAGATGATGCTTTCTATATCTGCCGGTATATAGCCTTCAACCTCTTCCACCCATTCAGTTTTCTTACCGAACAGCATAGCATCCCCGGTTTCCCATACCTTCCCTGAGATCCCTTCGCCTTTTCTGACGGGAGATAAATTATTCGGTTCGAGCTGTCCGTTTTCAATTCTTCTCAATAAAACGAGTTCATCTCTGTTTGTATGAACGTCCAGTACATATGTATAATCAAGCGGCATCAGCTCAGCCAGTTTATTCGTAAATAAATCCAGCACTTCATTTACATTTAATCGTTCTGCCAGCTGATGACCGATTTTAGCTGATTTAGCCAGATCAATGTTCACTCTTTCGGCTGTATTATAAAGACGCAGAATCAGCGTTACCGCAAGAAATGGAATTCCGAGTAATAGCGTGGCTGCCGGACCCAGTAATACCAGCAGATAATATAAAGCAAGTCCAAATGGCATACTAAGCATAGTTGCAGCATAATCCAGCTTAGTATCACTGCTTAAAAACGAATACCGGTTGCCAATGATCCAGTTAAACACATACAGATAAATATGGTTTGCGAAAATATGGATAAATATATAGATGCCGGAAGCAAGCATCAATGGCCAGAATCCATCTGAAACATCAATCCCAATTTGATAAAACACGAGTCCTGCCAGCAGACTGATCAGCATAAACATGGTTGAATTAAGCGGAAACCGGTATAGCGTCTTAAACGTCATACGCGCCCTGAATAATAAGGGAACCAGTACAATTTGCATTAAAAGCATTTCAAAGAATAAGCCATAGGTTAAAAATGCGGCAAGGTTAATCCAGTGAATGATAAAGATGGTTGAATGATCTACTTTAAAGGGAAGATAAGCTGAAATGACCGCCAGACAGACCACGCTGATGACAATTGTCCAGTCAAACTCCTGGAGCGGACTGACCTGATAGGCAAAGTAAAGACCAGATGGAAATACTGCCAACCATATAATCCATAATACCCACTTTACGGTTTTATTTACCTCTTTCATCTTATCTCACCACACTTTCTTATGATAATAGTCACATTTATTCTTTATCATAACAAAATAACCGTTGCTCGTCACATAAATTTTAACTAATGAAAATTTTCTTTCAATTTCCATTTATATCTTTCTAAAGGTTAATTCTTGAGGTGGCTTTTCATTTTTTTATAAACACTTGACAGAAAATACAATGATCCCGTTACCATATAGACTGTATCGTCTGAAGGCTTCAGTTCAGAAAGCCAGTCTGTATGACCTGCCGCTTGTTTATATGGATGTTGACTGAGTTCATAAAGCTGGTCAGCTGCTGCTGCTCTCGGGAAATTAAATGATGTAAATGTGATTTGATCCGCATACCTGTCAAGCTTTCCGATCATTTGTGTCAGGTCTTTATCTGAAACCGCAGCAAATATAAAGTGAATCTTTCGATTGCTATACTTTTGCTGAACGGTTTTCATCATCATGTCAATTCCCTCAGGATTATGGGCCCCATCCATAATTACAAGCGGATCTTCACTGATTGTTTCAAAACGGCCTGGCCAGTAGGTTTTCTCAAGCCCTGCTTTGATTGATTTTTCATCAGGCTCTTTAATAAGCAGACCTGTCATGGTTACTGCAAGTGATGCATTTTCAACCTGATGCGACCCGCTCATAGACGTATTCAGATGAAGGTTCTCATTGTAAATAAACTGTTCACCTGTCTCCTCATATTCTTTATGAATGACGGTAAATTGCTGCCCCAGCTCAAAAACCGGTGCATTCATTTTCCCTGCCTGTGATAAAATCACCTTTCTCGCACCTTCATGCTTCACATTCAGTACTAGCGGCGTCTTTTCCTTAATGATTCCTGCTTTTTCGAATGCAATTTCTTCATAAGTGTCCCCAAGAATACTGACATGATCAAGCCCGATGGATGTAATGCATGTACATAGCGGCTTCACGATGTTGGTTGAGTCAAACCTTCCCCCTAGCCCTACTTCAATCAGCACGTAATCCACGTTTTTTATTTCACCAAAGTAATAAAACATCATTGCAGTGATGACTTCAAACTCTGTCGGACCCCCAAGCTCGTGCTGCTCAAGTTCATCAGCGAGCGGCTTGATCTTATTGACCAGTGCCGTCCAGTCTTCTTCCGGCGCAGGCTTGCCGTTTACAGAAATTCTTTCATTAAACACCTCAAAATAAGGAGATGTAAAACTTCCTACTGAATAGCCACCCTCCTCGAGAATATTTCTTAAAAAACTGAGCGTTGACCCTTTGCCGTTCGTACCGCCAATATGTACCGCGTTTATTTTCAAGTGAGGGTTGCCGAGCCGCTCCATCATCCATTCCATCCGCTCAAGTCCGGGTTTGATCCCGAGTCTCAGCCTGCCATGTATCCAGTTTACTGCTTCCTCAAAATTCTGTATCAATATAATCACTCCTTAAAAAAGCGGACAGACAGTGATGTCTATCCGCTCAAACTTTTTATACTGTGCGCAGTTCTTCGATTCTTGTCTTAACAGCCTCCTGCTTGGACAGATAATCTTTCTGCTTTGCACGTTCCTCTTCTACTACTGCTTCAGGCGCTTTGCTGACAAAACGCTCATTACCGAGTTTCTTCTCTACCCGTTCAACTTCTTTTGTCCACTTGTCGAGCTCTTTTTCAAGACGTTCAATTTCTTCTTCGATATTGATCAGTCCTTCTAAAGGCAGGAACAGCTCTGCGTTAGTTACAACAGCTGACATTGCTTTTTCAGGTGCTTTAACCTCTTTTCCAATCGCAAGGTTTTCAGGGTTACAGAACTTCTCGATGTATGCTTCATTTTTTGTTAAGCGGTCTGCTGTCTGATCATCTGCTGCGCGGATCATCAGGTTTACTTTTTTACTCATTGGCGTATTCACTTCAGCACGGATATTTCTTACAGAGCGAATCACTTCTATTAACAGCTTCATTTCTTCATCCGCTTCACGGTCAATGTGATCCTGATTCACAATTGGCCAAGCCGCTTCAGTAATTGATTTCCCTTCATGCGGAAGGTTCTGCCAGATCTCTTCAGTGATAAACGGCATAAACGGATGAAGCAGACGCATTGTCTGATCCAGTACATGTGCAAGGATTGATCGGGTCGTTTTCTTTGCTTCTTCATCCTCTCCATTCAGTGGAAGTTTCGCCATTTCGATATACCAGCTGCAGAAATCATCCCAGATAAAGTTATAAAGCGTACGGCCAACTTCCCCGAATTCATAGCGGTCTGCCAGACTGGTTACATTCTCGATAGTGTCATTCAGTCGCGTCAGAATCCATTTGTCAGCAACTGATTTTTTACCAGTCAGATCAATTTCATCAAATGTAAGACCATCCATATTCATCAGTGCAAACCTTGAAGCATTCCAGATTTTATTGGCAAAGTTCCAGATTGATTCAACTCTTTCCATTGAGAAACGCAGGTCTTGTCCCGGGGATGAACCAGTTGTCAGTACATAACGCAGAGAGTCAGCGCCATACTGCTCAATCACATCCATCGGGTCAATACCGTTACCAAGGGATTTTGACATCTTGCGACCTTCAGCATCACGTACAAGCCCGTGAATAAGAACATCTTTAAATGGACGCTGATCAGTGAATTCAACCCCCTGGAAAATCATTCGTGATACCCAGAATGCGATAATGTCATAGCCCGTTACAAGTGCTGACGTCGGATAGTATCGCTTTAGATCAGCTGCTTCTTCGTCCGGCCAGCCCATTGTAGAAAACGGCCACAGTGCAGATGAGAACCATGTATCAAGTACATCTTCATCCTGATTCCAGTTCTCAATATCAGCAGGTGCTTCCTCACCTACATACAGCTCACCTGTTTCTTTATGGTACCAGGCAGGAATTCTGTGACCCCACCAGAGCTGTCTTGAAATACACCAGTCTCTGATATTTTCCATCCATCTCATATAAGTGTTTTCAAATCGATTTGGGACGAAATTTACTTTTCCTTCAGTTTCCTGAATATCCATCGCCTGTTTAGCAAGAGGCTCCATTTTTACAAACCACTGCGTAGAAAGATAAGGCTCAACAACCGCTCCGCTTCTCTCTGAATGCCCTACCGAGTGCAGGTGCTCTTCAATTTCAAACAGTACGCCATCTTCCTGAAGGTCTTTGACGATTTGTTTGCGGCATTCGAAACGGTCCATACCCTGATATTTACCTGCATTTTCATTCATTGAGCCATCTTCATTCATGACAAGGACGCGCTCAAGGTTATGTCGGTTACCGATTTCAAAATCATTTGGATCATGCGCAGGTGTAATTTTTACAGCACCTGAACCAAATTCCATATCTACATAATCATCGGCAACAATCTCAATTTCACGTCCGACAATCGGGAGCTTAACCGTTTTGCCGATTAAATGCTTGTAGCGGTCATCTTCCGGGTGCACGGCTACTGCTGTATCACCAAGCATCGTTTCAGGGCGGGTTGTTGCAATTTCGATGTGACCACTGCCATCAGTCAGCGGGTATCTCATATGATAAAATGCACCCTGCACGTCTTTATGGATGACTTCAATATCAGATAAGGCAGTCTTTGTCGCAGGATCCCAGTTAATAATGTATTCTCCGCGGTAGATCAGCCCTTTATTATATAGGTCAATAAATACCTTCTGAACCGCTTTAGATAAACCTTTATCAAGTGTAAAGCGTTCTCTGCTGTAATCAAGTCCAAGACCAAGCTTTGACCATTGCGCACGGATATGCTCTGCGTATTCTTCTTTCCATTTCCATGATTCTTCTAAGAATGCTTCACGCCCAAGTTCATAGCGGGATTTCCCCTGTTCCCGAAGCTTCTGATCAACTTTCGCCTGTGTGGCAATCCCTGCATGGTCCATCCCTGGAAGCCACAGCACATCATATCCCTGCATACGCTTCATTCTTGTCAGGATATCCTGAAGCGCTGTATCCCAGGCATGTCCAAGGTGAAGTTTTCCTGTTACGTTTGGAGGCGGGATAACGATTGTGTATGGTTCTTTGCTCTCATCACTTTGTGCTTCAAATACTTTCTCTTTCAGCCACCACTCATAGCGGCCCTCTTCTATCGCCTTCGGATCATACTTTGTAGGCATTGATGTCTCATTCATATTAAAACCTCCGTAGTGATAATGTATTTTAGATGAGGTGATTAAAAACGACTGTTGATTTTGCCCAACTGCAGTTGCAATCAGCAGCCTTGTTCTAGCTTAAACAACAAAAAAATCCCGTTCGCCATAAAAGGACGAAGGGATTTGATTCGCGGTACCACCTTTTTACACAGACTGATCTCTGTGCACTCAATTAAGATAACGGCTTCTAACCGGCACCGGCTACTAGTTGTTCACCGGTACTGCTCACAGGCGACTTCTGCAGGATCAATTCTGGAAATTCTCTCACCAAATGAATTTCTTCTCTGAAGAACGAAAATCTGCATACTACTCCCGATCAATGCATCTCATATATGATCTATCATAATCAAAATGCCATTGTTCCGTCAATAAAAATCGCAAAAAACCTCTTCCTGCATAAGATATTATAAAAATACTCAGGAGAGGAGTCAATTATGGGAAAGAAAATGTTTCCGAAACCAAAGCCACCCTGGTGGAGAAAGTGCCGCTGTACATTGCAGAAAATTATTATTCCGCTGTGTATTTTTCAGACAATCAGATTATTGCTGCTTCCATCTACAATTGACGTACTGATTCTTGGTTTTTTAATCGGTGTTGCTTGTGTTCTTCACTTTGAATGGATCTGAGCCCCTGGAATCCGGATCAGCTCTCCTCTGTTAAAAGGCCGTCTCGATTCAAACTGATTTGCTTTCATCAGCTGGAGCATCGGAACCCCATATCGCTCTGCGACAGTTTCTGGTGTTTCATCCTGCTGAGCGATATGTATTTTTATGCTGGTGCGCTCTTCTTCCAGAGATTTAATAAAACGTGTGAATGTATCTTCTCTGTTCTTCTGCTCTGTCTGCTCTGATACTTCATCTTCTTTCTCTTCAGCTGTCTGTTCTTCTGCTCTGTCTGTTTCAGTCTCATCCTGCTGCACTTCCTCAACAGGTTCATGCTCTGCCACATCCTCCTGAGGTTCAAACTGCTTTTCTGCTGCATGCTCTTCAGCTGGTTCATTCTGCAGGTCGTGTGCCGCTGATTCTGACTCAGCAGCTTCATTTGTTTCTTCTGTAGCAGCCATACCCTCCCATTGCTCCAACGGATTTGGCAAAACCCTTAACTCCTCCCGCTGCAGTTCCGGCTCAGGCTTCGGTTCTGATATTCCTTCAATCATAATATCTGCAGAGACATTTAAAATTCCGTCCTCCGGGATTTCGTAATCAACATGATCTATATATACTTCCACATCCTGTTTTCTGACTACTCTCGCAGAGGAAATCGAGATTGACAGCGGAAAATGATGTTCAAAGTAGATCAGATCTTCCATCACAATAGATTCCTGAACCTCAGGATTCTTTGAGTTGCGATGTTTTTCCGTTCCAGGTTCATAACTGCCCTCACCTGCTAAATGAAGTGTTCCTTCCACGACTACCTGATCAGCGTGCTCTGTAATGGAAACACTCGGCTCAAATGAAAGAGAGCGCAATTCACTCAGTACATACTCCCCTTTAAAAACAATATTCTCCTGTAATTGATAAATCGTATTTTTCGTCATCACGGCCTCCTTAAAATCTTTTCTTTTATAACTTATGAAAAAAAGAGGCCGGTATGATAAAAACCAGCCCGGATTTTATTCCGGACTGGTTAAGGGTTAACGTTTTGATGCAATTTCTCTGAAGGAAGCTTCAACAGCTTTTAATGTACGTTCCACATCTTCATCACTGTGTACAGTTGAAAGGAACCACCCTTCAAATTGTGAAGGTGGCAGGAACACGCCATTTTCAGCCATCAGTCTGTAAAACTCTCCGAACATTTCAAGATCTGACGTTTTAGCTTTTTCAAAGTTGGTTACTTTTTCATTTGTAAAGAAGAAGCCAAGCATTGATCCCGCACGATTAACCGAATGAGGAATATTATATGTCTCAGCCAATTCTGTGAACCCTGCCTGAAGCTTATCTCCAACCTCAATAAAATGCTGATAGCTTAACTCTGTCAGCTGTGACAGTGTAGCGTATCCTGCAGCCATTGCCAGCGGGTTACCTGATAATGTCCCTGCCTGATAGATCGGGCCGGCCGGTGCGATGAATTCCATAATATCTTTACGTCCGCCAAATGCACCTACCGGCAGGCCGCCACCGATTACTTTTCCAAGACATGTAAGGTCAGGGGTTACACCAAGATGTCCCTGTGCGCAGTTATAACCAACTCGGAAGCCTGTCATCACTTCATCAAAAATAAGAAGTGCCCCGTGGTCAGTTGTTAATGTTCTTAATTCTTCAAGGAAGCCCTCCACCGGAGGCACGACGCCCATGTTACCTGCAACAGGTTCCACAATTACACCGGCGATTTCACTGCCGTATTCTTTGAATACATATTGAATGGATTCAAAGTCATTATAAGGAACTGTGATCGTGTTTTGCGCTACGCTTGCGGGTACGCCAGGTGAGTCAGGCAGTCCAAGTGTCGCCACACCGGATCCGGCTTTAATTAATAGGCTGTCTCCGTGTCCATGATAACATCCTTCAAATTTAACAATTTTATCGCGTCCGGTAAAACCGCGTGCGAGTCTGAGTGCACTCATCGTAGCTTCTGTTCCCGAGGATACCATTCTTACTTTTTCAATTGAAGGTACACGCTCAATCACAAGTTCTGCCAGTTTATTTTCAGCAAGACTTGGTGCACCGAAGCTAGTGCCGCTTTCAGCCGTTTTTTTAATTTCATCAATGACATGATCATCAGCATGACCTAAAATTAATGGTCCCCATGACAGGACATAATCAATATATTCGTTTCCATCAATATCATAAATCTTTGATCCTTTTCCTTTTTCCATAAAAATCGGATCCATGTTAACAGATTTAAATGCACGAACAGGGCTGTTAACCCCGCCTGGCATTAGTTCTGATGCTGTTTTAAATGCTTCTTGAGATTTTTCATATGAACGCATGCTACCGCTCCTTTTACGTTTATTGATCTTTCAGCCAGCGTGAAGCTTCTTTTGCATGATACGTAATGATCAGATCCGCACCAGCGCGCTTCATACTTGTGAGTTTTTCAAGAATGACTTCCTGCTCATTGATCCAGCCGTTTGCAGCAGCTGCTTTGATCATTGAGTACTCTCCGCTTACGTTATAAGCAACAACCGGCAGTGCATGACGGTCTTTTACTTCTCTCATAATGTCAAGATAAGAAAGCGCAGGTTTTACAATCAGAAAATCCGCACCTTCATTTACATCAGAATCCGCTTCTCTGAGTGCTTCAAGACGGTTAGCCGGATCCATCTGATACGTTTTACGGTCACCAAATTGTGGTGAGCTGTGCGCTGCATCTCTGAATGGACCATAAAAACTTGAAGAATATTTCACTGCATAACTCATAATCGGCACATCATGGAAGCCCGCTTCATCAAGTCCGTAACGGATCGCTGCTACAAAGCCATCCATCATGTTAGATGGCGCAATAATGTCAGCGCCAGCTTTCGCCTGACTGACTGCTGTTTTTGCAAGCAGGTCAAGTGTTGGATCATTCAGCACTTTTCCGCCTTCAATCACACCACAGTGACCATGGTCTGTATATTGGCACAGGCATGTATCTGCAACGACAACCATATCCGGCGCTTCTTTCTTAATCAGCCTGGTTGCCTGCTGAACGATACCTTCTTCAGCATATGCCTGAGAGCCTACAGCATCTTTTTCTTTCGGTACACCAAAAAGAATGACAGACTTGATGCCAAGTGACTGACATTCATTGATTTCATTCATTACCCCATCAAGTGAGACGTGATAAACGCCTGGCATTGAAGGCACTTCACGGTGTATATTCTCTCCTTCAACCACAAACAAAGGATAGATAAAGTCTTCCGGACGAAGCCATGTTTCACGTACCATTGAACGCAGTGAGTCAGATCCTCTCAGTCTGCGATGACGGTCAAATTGTAATTCATTCATTTGATAACCCTCCTGAGTGCTGTTAACAAGCTTGTTAAAGGTTTTACTTCAGAGTCACAGCGATCTTTTCAATCATCGCTTCCATTGTATATTCTGAAGGTTCGATATGTACAGGAAGAGGGATTGCTTTTAAAGCATCGGATGTGGTCGGCCCCACACTTGCAATTTTGATCAGTCCCTCCCTGATATTAGATAGCAGCTTTTGATCAGAACCAACTGCTTTAATGAAACGTTCGGCAGCTGATGGTGAAAAAAAGGTAATTACATCAGCCTCTTTCAGTTCATTCAGCAGATCTGCTGACATATCAGGAACCGTATTTTTATAGACTGTCCAGCTGATACATTTGTGTCCCTTTGCTGCAAGAAACTTCGCAATTTCTCCGCGGGAAAGGTCTCCCTGAGGAAAAAGAACAGGCCCTTCAACAGATTCAGTGAAATTCTTTTTAAAACTCGCAGCCGAATAAAGAGGAGGAATGTAATGAACCGGTAACCCCTCATTTTTCAAAGCTTCCGCAGTCTTTGAACCCACCGCACTGATTTTTTTCCCGAAGATCAGCTCTTTTATTCCGGCAGCTTCCAGTAATCTGCAGAAATAATACACCCCATGCTTGCTCGTAAAGATAATCCAGTCAGCATTTTTTAACTGATCTTTTTTCTGCTCATCTATAACCATCACTTCAGCTTCGATTTGAATCATAGGGGTTATAATCGGTTTTCCACCCATTGCTTCAATAAGCTTACGGTCATTTTCCGATGAGTGTAAGTCTCTTGTCAGTACAACTTTCGCCCCGTTCAGGGATGCCATTTTACTGACCTTCCTGTTCCAGTTTTACCTGGTCAATTAATGCTTTAGCACCCTGTTCTGTCAGGATTTCAGCTGCTTTCAGCCCTACCTCAATCGGATCATTTCCTCTGATCACTTCTTTGTATACTTTTTTTCCATCAGGAGATGCCACTAATGCTGTCAGGGATACGCCATCTTCTATCTGCGTTGCATAACCAGCAATTGGTACCTGACATCCACCTTCCATCTTGTGAAGGAAAGTACGCTCAGCCGTAACAGTCTGCGCTGTTTCCTGATCACTGAAGCGGTTCAGCAATTCTCTTAATTCAGTATCGGTTTCTCTGCATTCAATTGAAAGTGCACCTTGACCGATTGCAGGAAGGCAATCCTCTGGTGATAGAAATTCCGATACGACATCTTTTGACCAGCCCATTCTTGAAAGTCCGGCTG
Source organism: Jeotgalibacillus haloalkalitolerans (assembly GCF_034427455.1). Lineage (NCBI taxonomy): Bacteria > Bacillati > Bacillota > Bacilli > Caryophanales > Caryophanaceae > Jeotgalibacillus > Jeotgalibacillus haloalkalitolerans. The sequence continues at coordinate 781,991 of NZ_JAXQNN010000002.1, forward strand.
CAGCCAGGATGATTGCATCAAAGTTTTCAGTTTCAAGCTTTTTAAGCCGCGTATCAATGTTTCCACGAATCCATTCAACCTTGAGGTCAGGTCTTACTGCAAGAATCTGTGCACCGCGTCTCAGGCTGCTTGTTCCTACAATCGCTCCTGCCGGTAATTCTGCAAGCGTTTCGTTATTTTTCGAAATAAGTGCATCCCTTGGGTCTTCACGTACAGGAATGCTTCCGATAATCAGGCCTTCCGGGAGCTCAGCAGGCATATCCTTCATACTGTGAACAGCCATATCAATCTCTCCATCAATCATCGCCTGTTCAATTTCCTTTACAAACAGACCCTTGCCTCCCACTTTTGAAAGCTTCACATTCTGAATCTGGTCACCTTTTGTTACAATTTCTTTGATTTCAAATTCTGTTCCAGGTTCAAGCGCCTTCAGCTGCTCAATGACCCATTTTGTCTGTGTAATCGCAAGCTTACTTCTGCGTGATCCTACAATAATTTTTCTCATAAATAAATGCCTCCAATGAATAGTTATCGTGATTTAGACTGACCAGAAATGGAATGAAGATAATCTGCTTCCAAGCAGAAAGTTAATCAGCAGACAGCCAAAAGCAGCTGTATTAAACAGCGCAAGTGACTTTCCTGACTGTCCTTTCCCAAACCTCCTGTATAAAAACACACCATAAATTGCTAACAGCAGGAATGAACCTGAAATTTTAATATCGTACCAGAGTACTGTCGGTAATGATACAACTGCCCACTGCACACCAAGGATCAGGCTCAGTAACAGCAGCGGAAACCCAATACTGTTTAATATCACTGACCCTTTTTCAAGCTTAGCAAGGTCAGTGATGCGCTGTATCTTCTGTCCCCACTTTTTCTGTTTTAACAATCTGTATTGAAGCAGATACAGAATGGAAAAAACAACGGATATTGAGAAGGCGGCATAGGATACGATCGCCATGGTGATATGGATCAGCAGCAGTTCCGACATCAGTCTTTCAGCTGCTGCTTCTGTACTCGCCTGAACCGGTGCGAATGTATGTATCGCCATAAAAGTAAAGCCGATCAGGTTAACAAAAAAGACAGTAAAATCGATTTTCATCAAACGGTTCAGAATAAGTGAAAGCGTCAGTAATACCCAGGCATAAAAATAAATGCCTTCAAAAAGTGTTAATACCGGAAACCTTCCTGTTCTGAACATGTAAAGAAATAAAAAAATTGTTTGAAGAACCCAAACAATTGACAAAAGCCAGAAGGCAACGCGATTCGCCTTCTGGTCTCTCTGTACATAATCCATAAAATATAATAGCACGCTGATTGCATAGAGGATAATCATGACTTCATGCAGCCGTGTCATTGACAGTTCAAACATGTGTGATCCTCCCAATCAACTTTGCAGTGAAAGCTGAGGCTCTAATTTTACTGATTCAGCAGTTTTTTCACGACGTTCAGTTTCCTGCGTCAAATTAAAAATCTGTTTGAACAGCTCAAGTTTTTCATCACCGTCAGGTAATGCAGCCAGTTCTTTTGCCTGCAAAATCGGATCTTTTAATAATTGGTTAATAATACTCTTTGTGTGTTTGTTGAGTACTTTGCGCTCACGGTCTGTCAGGCTTGGCATTTTGCGTTCAATGCTTTCCATTGTTTCCGCCTGAATTGCCAATGCTTTTTCGCGCAGCTCAGAGATAACAGGAACAACACCAAGCATATTCAGCCATTCTTTAAATGCAACAATTGCTTCTTCTACCATAAGACCGATCTGTTCAGCTGCCTGTTTGCGCTCTTCAAGGTTCGCCTGAACAATTCCTTCAAGATCATCAATATCATAAAGAAATACATTATCTAATTCGTTGATGGCAGGATCAAGGTCCCGTGGCACAGCAATATCAACCATAAAGAATGGACGGCCTTTACGCATTCTTTCTACATCCGTCATCATCTCTTTACTGATTAACGCTTCCTGAGCACCAGTTGAAGTGATCAGAATATCTGCCTCTATCAGTGCACACTGAAGCTCCCGCAGTTCTTTGGCATTACCTGAAAATTTGTCTGCAAGTGCAGCAGCTTTTTCAAATGTGCGATTAATCACGGTCACTCTTGTGGCACCGCTTCCCTGCAGGTTCTGGATTGCAAGCTCACCCATTTTACCAGCACCGAGAATCAGTACGTGTTTTTTATTTAAATCTCCGAATATCTTTTTAGCCAGTTCAACAGCAGCATAAGATACAGATACCGCATTGGATGCAATATCAGTTTCTGAATGTGCTTTTTTCGCCAGCGTTACAGCCTGTTTAAATAGTTCATTAAAAACAGTACCAGTCGTACCATTTTCCTGACCTGTAAAGAAGCTTTTTCGTACCTGACCGAGGATTTGTGTTTCTCCCACGATCATTGAATCAAGTCCACAGCTTACTTTGAACAGGTGCTCCATTGCACCATCTTTCTCGTAAATAAACAGATAGGGACTAAATTCATCCTTGTCCAGGTTAAACCAGTCAGCTAAAAATTGTTTTATATAATAACGACCTGTGTGAAGCTGATCCACTACTGCATATATCTCAGTACGATTACACGTCGAAACGATGACGTTCTCCAGTATACTCTTACGGGACTGAAGCTCCGTCATTGCTTTACTAAGATCCGCTTCCTGGAAAGAAAGACGCTCTCTCATCTCTACAGGGGCCGTTTTGTAATTCAAACCTACCACTAAAATGTGCATGTGCTGAATGACACCCCCCACGAATTAATCATTACTCCCATTATAACATGATTAAGAGCATGCCCTAATGGTAAATGTGAACAACCGTTGAAACGTACAGATACAACGTCCGGATTAGCCGGTTCGCACTGCTGTATCAGGATTTCATCTGAACTAAGGGTACCAAAGCACCCGTATGTTTTCAATAGTTCTGCTCAATATCAGAATCTTCTATGAAAACGTTTTAATAATCTATTCATTCACTGTTTTGATGTTTTATAAACATCAATAAAAAAAGAGACCGGAACAATTGTCCAGTCTCTTCTAATCGTTTCGCTGCGCTTCAGGCGGACGCTTTCCCCGGGGACGGCGGTGAGCCTCCTCGTCGCGTTGCTCCTGTGGGGTCTCACCTGTCCGTCATATCCCGGTGGAGTCGCCGCCTTTCGCTCCGCTGCACTTTTAATAACTATAATAGCCAGTTTATCACTTTCTAGCATGCTTCATGACTATTAATCTTTCATTTTTCTTTCAATAAAATGCCATGCGTTGTCCTTACCCAGACCTGTTTCAGAAGAGAACATAATCAGTTCATCGCCTTCTGCGATATCCAGGACTTTGCGGGTCACACTCAGATGTTTTTGCCACTTCCCTTTAGGAATTTTGTCTGCTTTGGTAGCAACGATGAGGCAGGGAATATCGAAGTGCTTCAAAAAGTCGTACATCATGATATCGTCTTTCGTTGGCGGATGCCTAAGGTCAACGATCATTATGACTGCTTTTAGTGGCGCTCTGTCTGTCATATAGGTTTCAATCATTTTCCCCCAGGCTGCACGTTCTGTTTTGGAAACTTTCGCATAGCCGTAGCCGGGTACATCTACAAAGTAGAGCGCTTCATTCAGCAGATAAAAATTCAGTGTTTGTGTTTTACCCGGCTTTGAGGAGATACGGGCTAACGCTTTACGATTAATCATTTTATTGATAAATGATGATTTACCGACATTGGATCTGCCCGCTAATGCAAATTCGGGCAGACCTCCTTCGGGATATTGTTCAGGCTTTACAGCGCTGATTACGATTTCTGATTGTGTAATTTTCATTATTTTTCACCTGCCAGCGCAATATCAAGTACTTCATCTACGTGTGAAACTGGGATAAATGTCAGTTCAGCACGTACACTTTCCGGGATATCATCTATATCGCGCTCGTTATCCTTTGGAATAATTATTGTCGTCAGACCTGCTCTGTGGGCGCTCAGCGATTTTTCTTTGAGTCCGCCAATCGGCAGCACTCTTCCTCTGAGCGTAACTTCACCGGTCATGCCGATTTCTTTTTTGATAGGACGTTCAGTTAACGCCGATACCAATGCCGTGACAATGGTAATACCCGCTGATGGGCCATCTTTTGGAACAGCACCTTCTGGGACGTGTATGTGAATGTCATGCTTTTCATGGAAATTCTCCTCAAGATTTAACTGTTCAGCCCTTGACCTTACGAATGAAAATGCTGTCTGTGCAGATTCCTTCATGACATCTCCAAGCTTACCTGTTAATACGAGTTTACCTTTACCCGGTGATAACGATACTTCAATCTGAAGTGTGTCCCCGCCTACCGTTGTGTAAGCAAGACCTGTTGCAACACCAACCTGGTCTTCCTCTTCAGCCTGACCGTATCGGAACTTTTTCTTACCAAGAAAATCTGAAAGGCTTTTTGATGTTACAACAACCTTTTTCTTTTCCTCTCCAACGATCATTTTAGCTGCTTTTCTGCAAACAGTCGCCAGCTGCCGTTCAAGGCTTCTGACACCCGCTTCACGTGTATGATAGCGGACAATATCTTTAATGGCTTCATCTCTGACCTGCAACTGAGATTTCGTAAGACCATTTTCTTTAATCTGCTTTGGAAGCAGATGATTTTTGGCAATATTAATCTTTTCAATTTCAGTATATCCTGCGATCGTGATAATCTCCATACGGTCGCGTAAAGGTCCCGGAATCGTTGAAAGATTGTTGGCAGTAGCAATAAACATGACTTTTGACAGGTCATAAGGCTCTTCAATGAAATGATCGCTGAATGAGTTATTCTGTTCAGGATCCAGCACCTCAAGCATCGCTGATGAAGGATCTCCCCTGAAGTCATTTGACATTTTATCAATTTCATCAAGTAAAAAGACAGGATTTACTGTGCCTGCTTTCTTCATTCCCTGGATAATGCGCCCCGGCATTGCTCCTACATACGTTCTCCTGTGACCGCGGATCTCAGATTCATCCCGCACGCCGCCTAATGATGCACGGACAAATTTGCGTCCGACAGATTCAGCAATTGAACGCGCAAGACTTGTTTTACCTACACCCGGAGGACCGGCAAGACAGAGAATCGGCCCTTTTAAAGATTTAGTCAGCTGCTGAACTGCAAGATATTCCAGCACGCGTTCTTTTACTTTTTCAAGTCCGTAGTGATCCCGGTCCAGGATTTTTTCAGCCTTTTTGATATTCAAATCATCTTCAGTGGACTGTGACCATGGAACGGTAATCAGCCATTCAATATAATTTCGGATTACAGAGCTTTCAGCTGATGTAGCCGGCACTTTTTCATAACGGTCCAGTTCTTTTCGCGCAATTTTTTCAACCGATTCAGGCATAGCGGCCTGACGGATTCTTTTTGCAAGGTCTGAAATTTCACCGGTTTTACCGTCTTTATCACCAAGCTCCTTCTGGATCGCTTTCATCTGTTCACGCAGATAATATTCCTTCTGGGTTCTCTCCATTGACTTTTTCACTCGCTGGCCGATTTTCTTTTCGAGGCTTAATACCTCTTTTTCATTGTTAATCGTTTCAATCAGTCTCGTGATACGTAGCTTAATATCTGTTGTATCAAGGATTTCCTGCTTCATTTTAAGCTTGAGCGGTAAATGAGACGCAACGATATCAGCAAGGCGTCCAGGCTCTTCAATATCCAGCACAGTATTTAGCGTTTCTTTTGAGACTTTTTTTGATAATGCAATGTATTGTTCAAAGTAATCTGTCAAAGTGCGCATTAACGCTTCATATTCGGGAGTCTTTTCCTGTTCGTCAGGATATGATTCAACCGTCACAGTGAAAAATGGTTCATTTTCCTCGAAAGACGTTATTTTTGCACGTTCAATTCCTTCAACCAGCACCCGGATCGTACCGTTTGGCAGTTTGAGCATTTGTTTTACTTTCGTTAAAGTCCCCATTTTTGCAAGATCATCCTGCTCAGGCTGGTCGATCGCCATATCTTTCTGCGTTGATAAAAAAATCATATGATCATCCATCATCGCTTTTTCCAGTGCCTGAATTGATCTTTCACGTCCTACATCTATATGCAGTACCATTGTTGGGTAAACAAGCAAACCGCGCAATGGCAATAGTGGCAATGTCTGTGTGTTTTTTTCCGCCATATGTAACACCTCCAGGTTAATTCATCAATCGTTTTATATAGCATAGTACTACTTTACCCCGTAAGCCCTTAAAACATCCGCTGAAAAGAGAAAAGTGTAAGGCGCCCGTTCAGCTACGACAGACATAAGGCGCGATGCGTCAAACGGGCGAACTTTCCCGTTTTTGCAGCGTGACTTATGTTCCGAGGAGCTAGCGCCTGAAGCTGGACAAAGAGAAGAAAAAAGCTGACTCGATATGATGAGCCAGCTTTCGTCTTAGACTTTAAGCAGATGTTTTTTCTTCATCATCCAGATTAATTTCAGAACCATCTTCTCTGAGAAGAATTGGACGCTCCGTCTGCTCAACTGCACCTGGTGTGATGATACATTTTTTGATCTCTTCTCTTGAAGGAAGATCAAACATAACATCAAGCATCAGATTTTCAATGATTGATCTCAGACCACGTGCACCCGTTTTACGTTCAATTGCTTTTTTAGAAATTTCGCGTAATGCTTCTTCTTCAAATTCAAGTTCCACATCATCAAGCTCAAGCATCTTCTGGTATTGTTTAACAAGTGCATTTTTCGGCTTTGTCAAAATAGAAATTAATGCTTCTTCATCTAACGTCTCAAGCGTAGCAGTAACAGGAAGACGACCAATGAATTCAGGGATTAAACCGAACTTCAGAAGATCCTCCGGTACAAGCTTGGCAAGCAGTTCACGTTCAGTCAGATCACCCTTTGAATCACCTGAACCGAAACCGATCACTTTTTGACCAAGGCGGCGCTTAATGATCTGATCTACTCCGTCAAATGCCCCACCGACGATGAACAGGATATTTGTTGTATCAATTTGAATAAATTCCTGATGCGGATGCTTTCTGCCTCCCTGTGGAGGAACACTTGCAGTCGTACCTTCAAGAATTTTCAGCAGTGCCTGCTGTACACCTTCACCTGATACATCACGTGTAATAGATGGGTTTTCAGACTTACGGGCCACTTTATCGATCTCATCGATATAAATAATTCCTTTTTCGGCACGCTCTACATCGTAATCTGCAGCCTGAATCAGTTTTAACAGAATGTTTTCAACATCTTCACCGACGTAGCCGGCTTCTGTAAGTGATGTTGCATCAGCGATTGCAAATGGTACATTCAGAATACGGGCTAAAGTTTGCGCTAGAAGCGTCTTACCTGAACCTGTTGGTCCGATCAGACAGATGTTACTTTTAGAAAGCTCTACATCGTCCACTTTACTGTTTGATTTGATTCGCTTGTAGTGGTTATATACAGCTACAGAAAGTGATTTTTTCGCACGTTCCTGACCTATTACATAATCACCAAGAATAGAAAGAATCTCTTTCGGTTTTGGTACATCCTTAAATTCAACTTCTTCTTCTGTACCAAGCTCCTCTTCCACGATCTCCGTACAAAGTTCTATACATTCATCACAAATATATACACCCGGACCGGCAACAAGTTTTCTAACCTGTTCCTGGGTTTTTCCGCAGAAAGAACATTTTAGTTGTCCTTTTTCATCGTTAAATTTAAACATTTCTTTCACCCCTTTATCAGTCTTGCTCATCAATAGAGCATCTCTTTAACGCTGTGTAGCAAAAATTGTACCATACTGAACCATTAGACGGAACTAACTCGATTTTCCCGATATGTTTTGCAATTAAACCCTTATGTATGTACAGCTAAAACACAAACCTGTTAAGACTTTATTTATGTTATAAAACAAGGCACGATCTCATCGCGCCTTGCTTTAGTCTTACTTATTATTATGCAACAGTCTTGCTGTTTTCCACAAGAAAATCAATTGCTTTTTGTACACGAAGATCATTTTCAAGAATTTCAGTAGATCCGCCAAGCGCTGCTTTGATCTGATCAACTGACATGTTGAACTGCTCAGTCATGCTGCTAAGCTCTGACTCAACGTCTTCTTCAGTAACAGTAATGTTTTCAGCTTCAGCAATTGCTTCAAGCACAAGGTTTGTACGTACACGCTTAGCTGCATCTTCTTTCATCTGGCCACGAAGTGTTTCTTCATCCTGACCGCTGAACTGGAAGTAAAGGTCTAGGTTCATGCCCTGTGCACTCAGGCGCTGTTCGAATTCCTGCATCATACGGTCAACTTCAGTGTTAACCATTGATTCCGGAATATCGATTTCCGCATTTTCAGAAGCTTTTTCAACCACTGAATCACGAAGTGCCATTTCAGCAGCATTCTTCTTCTCTTCAGTCAGACGGTTTTTCGTCTTTTCTTTCAGATCTGCAAGTGTTTCAACTTCTTCGTCTGCATCTTTAGCGAATTCATCGTCAAGCTCAGGAAGTTCCTTTGCTTTGATTTCGTGAATTTTCACTTTGAAAGTAGCCGGCTTACCAGCAAGTTCTTCTGCATGGTACTCTTCAGGGAAAGATACTTCAACATCTTTTTCTTCTCCTGCAGCAAGTCCAACCAGCTGCTCTTCAAATCCAGGAATAAATGATCCTGATCCGATTTCAAGAGAGTAGTTTTCAGCCTGTCCGCCTTCAAACGCTTCTCCGTCAACAAATCCTTCAAAGTCAAGGACAACTGTATCGCCGTCTTCAACTTTTCCGTCTTCTTTGACAACAAGCTCTGCCTGACGCTCCTGCAGCTGCTTAAGTTCAGCATCTACATCTTCATCAGTTACTTCAGCATCAAGCTTTTCCACTTCAAGGCCTTTGTATTCACCTAATTTAACTTCAGGCTTAACAGTAACTTTTGCTGTGAAGATTAACGCTTTTCCTTTTTCCATTTGCTCTACGTCAATTTCAGGACGATCAACCGGTACGATACCCGCTTCGTCTACTGCGCTTGCGTAAGCTTCAGGAAGGATCTCATCAAGTGCATCCTGATATAGAGATTCCACTCCGAAACGCTTTTCAAACATCTGGCGAGGCATTTTTCCTTTACGGAATCCAGGTACGTTAATTTGCTTAACAACCTTTTTGAATGCACTGTCCAGACCTCTGTTAACTGTTTCAGCGTCTACTTCTACTGTCAGTACGCCTTCGTTTCCTTCTTGCTTTTCCCATTTTGCTGACATAAATAATTCCCTCCAAAACATCTATTAAGTTAATGGTTTCATGATCGACATGAAATCAATGATTCTTTCATTCTTCTATTAAGAATCCCATTATGCAACCATTTTATTATAACATACGCCACTTGTCTTTCAACTGCAAACCATTAGACCATTTCCACTTTTTCAAGCCTTCTGATTTCTTCCAGGAGTTCTTTATGGTCAAAACCGGTAAAGGCTTCTTCTTCACCCATATATTCACTGGCGAGTTTAAGATAAGCTTTTGAAATGATTTCTGCAGAATCTATTCTCCAGCTGAAAGGATAAAGTAAAAACGCATGTTTTTGCAAGAGCTCTGCTGCGATTTCTGCCAGCTGGGGCTGATCACTTTCATTTGAAAGGAGCGCTGCAGCTTTCTGATACAGCTCCTGATCAAAAGGTTCCATCAGCTCAGAAGGACTGACTGATATTTCTTTATTCCATTTGCATACAACCGTTTCATCTGCAATCCCCTGTTCCCTGAGAATATTCAGAAGCAGGGTCTTAACAAAAGGATGCGTTTCATCTTTTTCAATTTCAGTGATGATATCGTCTTTCACCGGCCTGATATTCTGCTTCGCCAGAGCTGCTGCCTGAATCATTTGCTGTTCAAGGTCCTTTTGTAATTGAAACGAATGAAATGATTCATCTTCTGATTCTTTGATCTCCTTTTGCTGCTTACCAAGGTCAATCAGACTTTTCAGCCGCGCTGCTTTTTCAGGCTGTATTTCATTCTCCTCCAAAAGAGGCTGTATAAATGAAGAAATCTCATCAAATCTTCTTAACTGAATCAGGTTCATCACATATAATTCCACTAATTCATCGTACTCGCCTGACCCTTCCTGAAGCATCCTCCTGCATAGATCTGCTGATTCCGACCACTGATTATTTTCATAGTAAGCAACTGCGAGTGAGGTGCCTGCCGCTACATCATTCTCATCTATTTCAAGGGCCTGCTCTAAAAGGCTGATGGCTTCAACATTTTCCTGATTCTGCAGCATGTCCAACCCCCGCTCTACCAGCCGGTCTTTTAATCCCGGGAACGGAATAACACGCCTGCCCTGCTGCTCAGCCATATATGATGAACCACCTTCCGTAATCTTTTTGAATGTAGTGTAGCATTGTCTTTTATAAAATGCCAAGAAAAGCACTGTTGCACAGAAAAGAACTGCCTCTTACAGTTGTAACAGGCAGTTTCAGAAAGCGCTTCAAAGGTGCGACGACCATCAAATATTTATATCAGGTATGTGATAACAGCAGGTTCATTTCTGTTTGACATTTAACGGACACGGTAAGTAAACCAACTTCTCTCATTATTAAAATAGATTACAGATCGTCGTCACCGAAACACTTCTGTACGATTTGAAAAACCGGTGAAGGCCTATATCATTGGGTTAATTGCTGTTGGTTGGTCCTGTCAGCAATATCCACCATATTTTCAGCTGAAATTCGAGGTACAAGTATACCCGCAACTAATTGATGAATGCTTACAAATTCATACTCACCTGATGAATGTTTGATAAGGACCCTCATATCTGTTTTTGAATCAGCTGCCTTTTGCAGATTTGGTATTTCCTCTTTTTTAGGTGAGCAGAGCAACTTTACACTTTCTGAATCACTCGGGTGATACTCAGGAGACTCCCGTAACGTTTTCTCTTCGTTTTTTCTCTCTCTCGCTTTCCGCGAAATATCATTATCCTTCCACCAGGCCCAAAGAGAAGCACCAATCGTGAAAATCAATGTGACAAGCTGTTCGATTTCTTCATCTTCGATAGGAAGAGGAGAGTAGCCGGCAAATACCAGTGATAGATTCAGCAGCGCAATGACGAGTGTAATTGTGCGGATAACCGTAATCGTTTCCATTGTTCAGCCTCCTTAAGAGAATAGTTTTCCAATCATCATTAAAATGAACGGTGCCATCATGCCGAAAAACCATTTGCATCTCATCTCCAGCGCCTGAATATCACGAGCGTTTACTTCGCATGCTTTATACGCTTCCTCTGATTTATCCTCTGCACGGTCTGCCAAATAATAAGCTTCATCTGCCCTTTTTTCTATCTTCGGATAACCGTTAACTTTTTCATCAAATCTCACAGCCCAGCGATCAAGCTTATGAATTTCTTCTGAAAGGTTTTTAATTTCTTCCTGCAGTTTCCCGTTCATCATGCTACCTCCAGTAAGTTTTTTATAGTGAAACGATCCTTTCACGAGGTGAAAACCGGCTGCTTTCTATCACTTTTTCTCTTTTATTTGCAGTTTTCATAGCAGCCGGCTATTACTCTATCTATACGAATATATGTTTGTAAGTCAAAAGCCGTTTTTTAATGTTTTATTTTTCAAGCAGTTTAAAAATGTATTTGTCCGTGTATAATGAAATATGGGATAAGCTTCAAATAACTTGAGCTATTCCTGAGAGCATGTCATATGCTCATGGTTAAGCGGTCAAATAGTCGTTTAGTAAAATGTGGCGGCGGGCAGCTGCTATTTTTTCTATACGATTCTTAACCGTTTTATCAGACGTTCCGAGTTGCTTGGCGGCTTTTCGGAATGAGTAGGACTTTGCGAATGCTATCAAAGCTTGTCGGCTTGGGTCGGTAGCATTCGCGGTCAGTTCATTGAGCAGTTGGCGCTGCTCTTTTTTTATTGCAATCATTTCCGGTTCATTACCGGTTGATGTTCTTACACTATGCGAATATCGTTCAATGTAGCTTTGATAGGTAAGTGACCTGATGCCGATATTTGCGATATGCCGGCGCAGCATGAGGAACAGGAAAGGCTCAAATTCGCCAATTCTTTCATCATACGTAACGACTGCTTTGTAAAATACCTCGTTTGCTTCAGATTCAACATCCTGCCACACAAGCCGTCGTTGGCGCGTCTGCTTACGGGCAAAATTGAAAACCTTGCCGGCGAAAATTCCATAGATTTCGTTAAAGTATAATTCGCAACCGGTTTTTTGATATTGCGTTATTAAGTTTTTAATGTGACACATGATCAGAACGCCTCCTTTTATTTTTATGTATTTATTTCACGGCTCAACGGAAAACGCGGAGAAAATTTGTAATTTTTATATCTTTTAATAAAATTTGTTAAAAAGTGATAAAAGATACATCTCCCGAAAAGCTATCTAACCGCTGATTACAGAAAAACGACGCCCTTCTGGTTAGAAGAACGCCGCTATTTTAACTCAATTTGACTGGTGAAGTAACCGCATACTCACTAATCTTGTGTTAAAGCTATGTATGGACTTCGCCATGCTTATGCGGTTTTTATACAGGCTCAGATCAGGCAGATTAATATCTTTACGGACCGTACGTTTGTTCTTTTCAATATAACTCAACTCTTATATCAGTCTGGTCGAACGCTGTCGCTTGTTAATTGGGAAAATTTTCATGTGATTAATGAGAAATTTTCATCTTTTAATCTTCAAGAGTGAAGAAACATTTGTAATTAGTACTTTTTTAGTTGGGAAAAGAACATAAGCCATCACCTAACCAAAAATTACCCTTAGTAATTTTTTGGTAAACGATCTGACAAACAGAAATAAATTGCTTTTGCAGTCTGTGAAAGCTTTCATGCTAACCACACATTTTATAAAAATGCCCTTTTGACAAATTCACTTTTATTAAATAAAAAAACTTCCCACATTTTGCAATGCAGGAAGTTTTTTGGTTAACGATTGTCAACCCGTTATTACGATTAAATGGTAGCGTCCCAGGAGCGATTCGAACGCCCGACCGACAGCTTAGAAGGCTGTTGCTCTATCCAGCTGAGCTACTGGGACATTATGTAGTCCGTCGTGTTAAGGACAATTATTATTATATAAATACTTTGATTAAAAGTCAACGCATTTTCAAATATTATTTTAAAATATTTTAAATGACTTAAAATGATACCTGATTTAAGGTTGTACCGTTCTGATTGTTATACAGGCAGAACGGTACTCCTCTTGATCATTCAGTCATTAAATGAACCATTCCATGATAATAGTTTATCATGCTCATTTGTATAAAACACGATTTCAACCTGAAGATTTTCAATACTGACCACTGCATATGTCGGCTCATTGCGGTCACGCGGCAGCCTGGTGCTACCGGGATTCAGAAACAGCTTACGGTCTAGCATTTCCGCTCCAAGCTGATGGGAGTGTCCAAAGATAATAAGATCAGCGTTGTTTTCATCTGCTTTGTAACGGATTCTGTCTAATGAGGATTTGATTCCATAAAGATGACCGTGGGTTATAAATACCTTAATATCTCCGCAATCCACGACTTCATTCTCAGGATATGACGAGTCAAAATCACAATTGCCTCTTACTTTCACAAATGGTTCCATCGCCCCCGAGTCAAACGGAAGCTCTGAATCTCCGGCATGGAACATGTAATCCACTTTATTTTCCCAGTGTTTCCTTACGTCCTTGATAATCTGTTCATCACCATGATTATCACTTACAACTAACAACTTCATCAGATCACCTCACTGAAACTGTGATTGTAATTTTCTGAGCGCGTTTGCCCGGTGGCTGATTTGATTTTTTTCATCAGCTGTCAGCTCTGCAAACGTTTTTTGGTATACCTCAGTATAAAAGATAGGGTCATATCCGAAGCCATTTTCACCACTTGGTTTTGCAGTTATATACCCTTCAGCTTCTCCTGTAAACAATAAGGTTTCTTCCCCCGGTTCAGCAAGTGCGAGGGTACAGTGAAAACGGGCGGTTCTTTTGTCATCAGGTACACCTTGAAGCTTTAATAGCACTTTTTCGATATTTTTCTGATCATCCTTTTCAGCACCGGCATACCGCGCAGAAAAAACGCCTGGTTCCCCGTCAAGCGCATCAACGATTAATCCGCTGTCATCTGCAATCACACTGACACCCAGCTGCTGTGAGATTGTCTCAGCTTTTAAAGCAGCATTCTCAGCAAATGTCACGCCTGTTTCTTCAACTTCCTCCAGTGCCGGATAATCAGCAAGCGTTTTAACTTCATAGCCGAGCGGATTCAGCAGCTTTTCAAAATCCTTTGCTTTACCTTGATTGTTAGTGGCGATGATGATCTTCTTCATGATTTTACATCACTCACAATCCTAGCAGTTAATTCTTCACCAAGAATTGATTTCTGTTCATCAATAATGCGTTCGATTCCCGCACGTCCGATACTCAGCATATCAAGCAGCTCCTGATGCGTAAATGAAGCTTCTTCCCCTGTGCCCTGAAGCTCTACAAACTCACCCTTACCTGTCATAACAATATTCATATCAACATCTGCTGTACTATCTTCAGCATAGTTCAAATCAAGGATTGGCTCACCACCTGAATTGATCCCTGCTGACACAGCTGCAAGAAAGTCCTTTACAGGAAATAAAGGAAGTTCTTTTTCCTGAGCCAGTTTCTCTATCGCAAGCGACATCGCGGCAAAAGCACCTGAAATTGAAGCAGTACGGGTCCCGCCATCCGCCTGAATCACATCACAGTCAATCCATACCGTTCTTTCTCCAAGTGCATCAAGGTCTACAACTGCACGTAATGCCCGTCCAATTAAACGCTGAATTTCCATCGTACGCCCACTGACTTTCCCTTTAGAGGATTCACGGATTGTCCGCTGTCCGGTCGCTCTGGGCAGCATCGCATACTCAGCTGTAATCCAGCCCTTTCCCTGACCTCTCATAAAAGGCGGCACTCTGTCTTCAACACTTGCAGTACAGATGACTTTAGTGTCACCAAAGGAAACAAGCACAGATCCTTCAGGGTGCATCAGATAATTTTTCTCTATCATTATTTGCCTCATGTCTGAGGCAGCTCTTCCATCAGGTCTCACATTTATTCACTCCATCTTTTATGTTGACTTTAAATAGCCGGCTGATGATTTATATATAAATCATCAGCTGCGTGTATGCATCAATTACTCTTTACAAATTTATATTTTAACGATAAAAGCCGTGATCAGCTCACGGCAATTTTACGGATTCCACCACCAGGGAAGGATCGTTCATCCATTCCCTTGCAACTTGTCCAAATATAACAGGAGAACCTGTTGTGTAATAGAGGTGCTGCTGTCTTTCATGGCGGGCATTTAACTCCCCACGGTAGGACAGGATCGCACTGACTTCTCTGGCAGTTTCGTCACCTGAGCTGATGACTTTTACTGACGGCCCCATATACTGTTCAATTAATGGCTGCAGCAAAGGATAATGTGTACATCCGAGAATCAGTGTATCAATCGGATGATGCCTCATATCACTCAGTGTTTCTGCAACAATTTTTTTCGCCATTGAACTGTTATACTCTCCACTTTCAACAAGCGGCACAAACTTCGGACACGCCTTAGGGTATGTCTGAATACTCTCTTTTAAACTGCAGAGCACTTTTTCATAAGCCCTGCTTTTGATCGTCCCGGCAGTACCAAGAATACCTACACAGTTATTTTTAGTATATTTGATCGCTGAGCGTGCACCTGGTGAGATGACCCCGATGACCGGAATGTCAAAAGCGGTTCTGATTTCTTCAAGTGCAGCTGCAGTTGCTGTATTGCAGGCAATCACCAGCATTTTGATGTCCTGTCTGTAAAGAAACTCAGCCATTTCCCACGTGAATCTTCTGACCTCTTCTTCAGGTCTTGGACCATATGGGCAGCGTGCTGTGTCCCCTAAATAGATGATTTGTTCATTCGGAAGCTGGTAGATGATTTCCCTGGCAACGGTTAAGCCGCCCACCCCAGAATCCATTACGCCGATTGCTCTGCTCAAGAAAAACGCCTCACTCTTATTTCATTTCTCCATGTAATTTACTTAGCACTTTTGCAAGAGAAGTAACTTCATCTTCAGTAAAACCTGAGAGAACATCACTTAAATCCTGCTGACGCTTTTTAATTACTTCTTCAATAATTCTTTCGCCTTCTTCTAACAGATGAATTCTCACTACCCGGCGGTCATGTTCGTCTTTCACTCTGACTACCAGACTGCTTCTTTCCATCCGATCAATTAAATCTGTCGTCGTGCTGCAGGCGAGATACATTTTATTGGATAATTCGCCAATTGTCATATCCCCTGCTTCAAACAGCCACTGAAGTGCCACAAATTGTGGCGGTGTGATTGTGTATTGACTGAGGATTTCTCTGCCTTTTTGTTTGATCAGTCCGGAAATATAGCGGAGGTCCTTTTCGATATCTGCTACAACCTCTTTTGGATGAAGCTCCTGCACTTCTTTTGTTTCCATCGTTTCATACACTCCCTATGTTTCGTTCTGTTAATATTGTCGCCTTTTTATAGGTAATAATCAAGAAAATTTAAATTTACATGATGTATGTAAAAACTGTCCCCCTTTAGAGAGACAGTTCTTCAAGCCTTAATAATTCTACAATTGCCTGAGATCTTCCTTTCACCCCAAGCTTTTGAATCACATTGGATATGTGATTACGTACGGTTTTTTCACTGATAAATAAATCTGAAGCAATTTCTTTTGTTGTCTTATCTTTAAGTAAAAGTATAAAAACTTCTTTTTCCCTTTTGGTCAGGATCGACGTTCTCCGAGCCACACTTTCTTCCCCCTTATCCATTAACACCGTTTGTTCAGTGTATGAATGCAGGCGGTAAGAAGTGAGCAATCAACCGTCTATTTTTGCAGCAGGTATGCCGAACAATTCTTTTTGTTCTTCAGTCCATGGAAGGCCTTTACCTGTTTTCTTTGCCATCTGGACCATTGTTCCGCGTCCACAGAATACCGGCTGATGATCAGCATTTACACCCATGTAATGGATATCAACTGAAGAATTCCCCACAGATGCCGCTTTTACATATACTCTTAACTCCTGATCAAAAAACACCTGCTTTAGAAAATCGCACTGCAGATTGGCTACTACCGGAATAGATTCGTTAGACGGATCAAGCCAGTTCTGCATAAAACCCAGCTGTTTCAGGAATTCAATTCTTGCCTGTTCAAAATAGATGAATGGCACTGTATTATTTAAATGGCCAAATAAATCAGTCTCTGAAAATCTTACCTTGACCGGGTAATAAAACTCAAAACCCGTTCTCCACTCTTCAAAATCATGTATGTATGGTATTCTCATCTGCCTGCATCCCCTTTGAAAAAATGAATGATGATTCATTTCTATTTTACATGAACAATATCCTTTTGAACAGAAAAAATCCAGATGCTGTAACAGCACCTGGATTGATCACTTTATACTTCCTTGTCACTTCCAAAGAAGTTTCTGAACATCTGAAGGTTTGTATCACGGTTAAGCGCGGCGATTGATGTAGTAAGCGGGATGCCCTTTGGACAAGCCTGCACACAGTTTTGTGAGTTACCGCAGTTAGATAGCCCACCATCACCCATAATCGCTTCAAGACGCTCATTTTTGTTCATTGCACCTGTTGGATGTGCATTGAAAAGGCGTACCTGAGACAGCGGAGCCGGACCGATAAAGTCTGACTTACTGTTCACATTTGGACAAGCTTCGAGACATACGCCGCAAGTCATACACTTAGAAAGTTCATATGCCCACTGACGCTTCTTCTCCGGCATACGTGGTCCAGGCCCAAGATCATAGGTACCATCAATTGGAATCCAGGCCTTAACCTTTTTCAATGAGTCGAACATACGGCTGCGGTCAACCTGAAGGTCACGGACAACCGGGAATGTTTTCATCGGCTCAAGCTTAATTGGCTGCTCCAGCTGATCAACGAGTGCCGTACACGACTGGCGCGGTTTTCCGTTAATCACCATTGAGCAGGCACCGCATACTTCCTCTAGACAGCCCATATCCCAGGAAACCGGTGTTGTTTTTTCACCTTTTTTATTAAAAGGGTTTCGTCTGATCTCCATCAGTGCAGATATAACGTTCATATTTGCGCGGTATGGAATCTCAAACTCTTCGAAATAAGGCGCAGAATTCTCATCGTCCTGGCGGTGTATTTCAAATCTGATGACTTTTTCTTCTGTTGCTGTTGCCATGATTATTTTGCTCCTTTCTTCTTAGAGTAATCACGCTTACGCGGTTCGATCAGTGACACGTCAACATCTTCAAAGTGGAATTCCGGTGAGTTTGTCGCTGGATTAAACTTCGCCATTGTTGTTTTCAGGAACTTCTCATCGTTACGCTCAGGGAAGTCCGGCTTATAATGAGCTCCGCGGCTTTCATCGCGGTTTAGCGCTCCGATTGTTACGACGCGCGCAAGGTGAAGCATGCCTTTCAGCTGACGTGTGAATACCGCTCCCTGGTTACTCCATTTAGCAGTATCGTTAATGTTAATACGCTTAAAGCGCTCCTGAAGCTCCTGAATTTTTGCATCCGTTTCACGAAGCTTATCATTATGACGGACAACCGTTACGTTATCTGTCATCCATTCTCCAAGCTCTTTATGGATCACATAAGCATTTTCATCGCCGTCCATCGCCATGATCTCTTCCCACTCCTGCTTCTTCTCGTTCTCGAAGCGCGTGTAGATTTCCTCAGGCATATCTTCAACGGTTTTTTCAAGTCCTTCAATATATTTAACTGCGTTTGGTCCTGCAACCATTCCGCCGTAAATAGATGATAGAAGTGAGTTCGCTCCTAGACGGTTAGCACCGTGAATTGAGTAATCACATTCACCTGCTGCAAACAGTCCCGGAATATTTGTCATCTGGTCAAAGTCTACCCATAGTCCGCCCATTGAATAGTGAACAGCCGGGAAGATCTTCATTGGTACTTTACGCGGGTCATCTCCCATGAACTTTTCATAGATTTCGATGATTCCACCAAGCTTGATATCAAGCTCTTTAGGGTCTTTATGTGAAAGATCAAGGTAAACCATGTTTTCACCGTTGATACCCAGCTTTTGACGCACACACACGTCGAAGATTTCACGCGTTGCAATATCACGCGGCACAAGGTTTCCATAAGCAGGATATTTTTCCTCAAGGAAGTACCATGGTTTGCCGTCTTTATATGTCCATACACGACCACCTTCACCACGAGCTGATTCACTCATCAGACGAAGTTTGTCATCTCCAGGAATCGCTGTCGGGTGAATCTGGATGAACTCTCCGTTTGCATAATATACGCCCTGCTGATAAGCAACTGATGCTGCTGCACCTGTGTTGATGACAGAGTTAGTAGATTTTCCGAAGATAATACCAGGTCCGCCAGTCGCAAGGATCACTGCGTCTGCTTTAAAAGATTTAATTTCCATTGTCTTCAGATCCTGCGATACAACTCCGCGGCAAACGCCATCATCGTCAAGAACTGATCCAAGGAATTCCCATCCTTCATACTTTGTTACAAGTCCGGCAACTTCATGTCTGCGAACCTGCTCATCTAATGCATAAAGCAGCTGCTGACCCGTTGTCGCTCCTGCAAATGCTGTACGGTGGTGCTGTGTACCACCAAAGCGGCGGAAATCAAGAAGACCTTCTGGCGTTCTGTTGAACATTACGCCCATACGGTCAAGCAGGTGAATAATACCAGGTGCTGCGTCGCACATTGCTTTTACCGGAGGCTGGTTAGCAAGGAAGTCCCCGCCGTATACTGTGTCATCAAAGTGCTCCCACGGAGAATCTCCTTCTCCTTTTGTATTAACCGCTCCATTTATACCGCCCTGTGCACAAACAGAGTGTGATCGTTTTACAGGTACAAGCGAGAAGAGGTCTACTGACATTCCAGCTTCAGCTGCTTTAATCGTTGCCATCAGGCCGGCAAGACCGCCACCCACAACGATAATTCTACCTTTACTCATTTTGTCACTCTCCTTACTGATATCAAAAGCTGCTCACTGCAGCTGAAAGTTCTTTTTATTAAACAAATGCAAGAATTGAACGGATACCAATGATCGTCAGTACAACAAACACACCAAGTGTTGCATACGTTGAGATCTTTTGTGAACGTGCGCTCACCGTGATACCCCAGCTGACCATGAACGACCATAAGCCGTTAGCAAAGTGGAACGTAGTTGACACGACTCCAAGTATGTAGAATGCAACCATCCATGGATTCGCTAAAATCTGCTCCATCATGCCAAAGTTTACTTCAGCTCCGAGCGCAGCCTGAATACGTGTTTCCCATACATGCCATGTAACGAAGATCAGTGTAATAACACCTGAGATCCGCTGAAGGAAGAACATATAGTTACGAAGCGTTCCATAACGTCTTGTGTTGTTCTTAGCTGTAAAAGCGATATATACTCCATAGATTGCGTGGAAGTATAAAGGAATAAAGATAATAAATAGTTCTAAGAAAATTCTGAATGGTAAACTTTCCATGAAATGCGCTGCATCGTTGAAAGCCTGTTCGCCTCTAGTAGCGAAATGGTTAACAACTAAATGTTGAATCAGGAAGATCCCTACCGGTATAACCCCCAGTAAAGAATGCAGCCTCCTCCAATAAAACTCTCGATTTTCCGCCATCGAATGTAACCCCCTCTTAAATAAATACAGCTGCTGAAAGCTATTCCCTAGAATGATAGTTTCAGCAAAAATTTCGCACAGTATAACATTTATGTGACAAATTTATTGTACTCCTCTAGTAATGGAGCGTCAAGAAAACGTATACATAAAAACAATTCTAAATATTTTATATCCAATTCACTTCACTATCAGATGATTTGCTAAATCCTGTTATTTATTTTCACAAAAAATTCACAAAATCACTTTTCACAATTTATTATTTCAAAAAACTGCTTATCTCTATGACAATATGCCGATTTCGCTATAAAATTCCTTTTAGACCTTACACTTTGCCAAACAACACTTTATAATGAAGAGATTGAAAGTGAGGTTCGGTTAAGCAATGAGCGATCAGGAAAATATCACACAGGACTTTTTCGGTTACCGGTTAATCAGAGATGAATTGATACCGGACCTTTTAGGCACTCATACAAAAGACATTCTCTACTGGGCAGGCAAAAAAATAGCCAGAAGCTATGCATGCAGTAACGAAGGCGAAATCATAGCCTTTTTCGAACGTGCAGAGTGGGGTGTCCTCTCTATCATAAAACAAAAAAATGATGAAATACATTTTGAACTTTCCGGGAATGTGGTCGAAGACAGGATTAAACATAATGATCCAGTTTTCACTCTCGAAGCCGGCTTTATTGCTGAGCAAATCGCAATGATTAAGCAATACCAGACTGAGGCTGTTTACACACGCAATAAGAAAAACTGTGTCCAGATAGAGTTGAAATGGGATCAGAGAGACCCATATTCAATGCCTTTAAGAAAAGCCGGTCTGTAATTTTTATCCAGATTAACTACTCAACTTTATAGTGAAATCTAAGTGCAGCGAAGCGTAAGGCGGCGACTCCGCGACGATTAGTGGGAAGCCGAGGAGGCTTAGCAACCACCGTCCGGAAAGCGTCCGCCTGAAGCGCAGCGAAACAGTTTAGAGCCTGAGACAAACTTTTGTCTCAGGCTCCCTTTTTAAACTTCAACAGATGCTTTATTTAAGCCGAAGCTTTCATGTATCGCATTTGCAGCGTGAATCATCTGGTCGGAATCCACAACCACTGATACCTTAATCTCAGATGTGCTGACCATCTTTACCTGAATATTTTCCTGTGCAAGTACACTGAACATCTGAGCTGCAACACCAGGGTTTGATACCATACCTGAACCGACAATCGATACTTTGGACAGATTGGTTTCGTGCTCAATTTCCTGGTAGCCGATCTCTTCTTTATGCTGACCAAGAATCTGTAATGTATCTTCCAGGGAAGATTCTTTTATTGAAAAGGACAAGTTTACTTTTCCGGTATCCAGCTTACTCTGGATAATAATATCCACATCAATATGGTTTTCAGCAAGAATTGAGAACACAGCAGGAAAACCTGTCAGCTCATTTTCAAGTCCTACCACTGTCATTCTGACAATATCCTTATCAAATGCTACGCCTCTTACGACTAAATGTTCTTCCATTGGTGCATCCTCCTCTATTAACGTTCCTTCGATTTCTTCCATACTTGATCTGACAGTCAGTTTAATCCCATAATTTTTCGCGAATTCAACCGCTCTCGGATGCAGTACACCTGCACCAAGGTTCGCAAGCTCTAACATTTCATCATAAGAGATTCCATTTAACTTTCTGGCACCTTTTACATAACGCGGGTCAGTGGAATAGACACCATCCACATCCGTGTAGATATCGCATCTATCTGCTTTTAACGCAGCTGCCAGCGCAACGGCTGTTGTATCTGAACCACCGCGGCCGAGCGTTGTGATTTCACCGTTTTCATCCATCCCCTGAAACCCCGCTACAACAATCACACGGCCTTCACTCAAAAGGCTTTCAACACGATTTGTTTTCACTTCAGTAATTCTGGCATTACTGAATACAGGCTCCGTGCGGATTCCAGCCTGCCATCCGGTTAAAGATGTGCTTTTATAGCCTCTGTTCTGCAGGGCCATAGCGAGTAAAGACGTAGACATCTGCTCGCCAGTCGTCAGCAGCATATCCATCTCTCTTTTTTCAGGCCGCGAAGTCATTTCCCCGGCAAGCCTTACTAATTCATCTGTTGTCTTTCCCATTGCAGATACGACAACAATGACATCATTGCCCTTTTCCTTTTCAAGGATCACTCTGTTTGCTACGTGATGTATTTTTTCAACAGACCCTACTGAGGTACCGCCAAATTTCTGTACAATGATTCCCACTTTATTTCCTCTTCCCTGACATTATTTCTCAACTGTTTACGACAATAAAAAAAGCAACAGGGAGAAAATCTCCCCATTGCTTTTGTACAGATCGAATCATCTGAATCGCACAGGTGAGATAGCTCTCCAGAACGTAAATGTTCTGACAGCCCTGCATTTTTTAAATACAGAACCAGCAGCAAATCTGATGAATGATTTTCTGCTTCGGCGGTCCGCACCTTTCTCACTGCTTCACAGGGGTTCATCCCCCTCTGCAGCGGTACTCTTTGCGCCCGCACCTCTATCACCACTTTAAAATAAAGTGTTTAATTGTAAGTCATTATAGCATGTGTCTATACAGGCAGCAAGATTATTCCTGTAATTTTTCAATGACTTTTTCAGCGGTCTTTGCCGGTAAGCCTGCTTTTACAATCTCTTCAAGCGGTGCTTCCCTCAGTTTTTTTACTGATCCGAAATATTTCAGCAGCTGTTTTTTACGCTGAGGTCCAACACCTTCAATGTCATCAAGTACAGATTGAATTGAGTTTTTTGCCCGCACCTGTCTGTGGAAGGTGATCGCAAAACGGTGAACTTCATCCTGTATACGCTGCATAAAGTAAAACTCCTGACTACGTCTGTTCAGCGGAACAACCTCCAGCGGATCACCGAATAATAGCTGGGAAGTATTATGCCGGTCATCTTTAGCAAGACCGGCTACAGGAATATCAAGACCAAGCTCATGACGCAAAATTTCTTTTGCCGCTTCAATCTGCCCTTTTCCGCCATCAATTACAATCAGATCAGGTAATGGGAGTTCGTCTTTTAATACTCTGGTATATCTTCTTCTGATGACTTCTCTCATTGATTCGTAATCATCCGGACCCTGCACTGTCTTAATTTTGTATTTACGATATTCTTTTCTCGCAGGCTTGCCATCCACAAACACAACCATCGCAGAAACTGCGTCAGATCCCTGAATATTTGAGTTATCAAACGCTTCAATTCTATGAGGGGTGTAAATATTCATTGCTTCCCCTAAATTTTCAGCTGCTTTGATTGTTCTTTCTTCATCACGTTCAATTAAAGCAAACTTTTCTTTGAGTGCAATGGAAGCATTTTTTGCTGCAAGATTCACAAGATCTTTCTTTTGTCCTCTAACCGGCTGTCTGACATTCGTTTCAAGCAATTCTTCCGCCATGCTCTGGTCGATCGTCTGCGGGATTAACACTTCCTTCGGTTTGAAATGATTCGGCTTCATGTAGAATTGACCGAGGAATGATAAAAATTCACCTTCTGCTTCATTGTAGATTGGAAAAAGTGAAACATCCCGTTCAATCAGCTTACCCTGACGGATAAAAAATACCTGGACACACATCCAGCCCTTATCAACTGCGTAACCAAAAATATCACGGTTCGTAAAGTCATTCATCGTCATTTTCTGTTTTTCCATGGTGGCTTCTATATGAACAATCTGATCGCGGAACTCTTTTGCACGCTCGAACTCAAGATTTTCTGCTGCCTGTTCCATTTTTACTTTCAGATCTTGCTTTACTTCTTTAAATCCGCCATTCAGGAACCTGGCGATATCTTCTGTCATTTGACGGTATGTGCTTTGGTCGACTTTGAACTCGCATGGTGCGAGACATTGTCCCATGTGATAATACAGACAGACCTTATCAGGCATCGTTCTGCATTTTCTTAACGGATACATTCTGTCGAGCAGTTTTTTTGTTTCATTGGCTGCCTGCGCGTTCGGGTACGGACCAAAATACTTCCCTTTGTCTTTTTTAACTTTCCTTGTAATCAGCAGTCTTGGATGACGCTCTGCTGTTACTTTAATAAAAGGGTAATGTTTATCATCTTTTAACATGACGTTATATTTCGGATCATGTTTTTTGATCAGGTTCAGTTCAAGGACAAGTGCCTCCATATTGGATGAAGTCACAATGTATTCGAAATCCTCTATTTCAGATACCAGCCGCTGGGTTTTCCCGTCATGTGAGCCGGTAAAATAGGATCTTACTCTATTCTTAAGCACTTTTGCTTTACCTACATAAATGATCGTACCCTGCCTGTCCTTCATCAGATAACAGCCGGGCTGGTCAGGAAGGACTGCAAGTTTATGTTTTAGTTGGTCTTTCATATGATTAGCCTCCTGCACGCTTGTTACCTTTATTTTACTCAATTCACTGCCATTAGCAAAACAAAAGCCGGGCACAAGGCCCGGCTCAAACATTATGCATGCTTATTTAATAGTTCCTCAAGTGCTTCTTTCGGCTGGAAGCCTACTACTTTATCCACGATTTCTCCGTCTTTGAATACGACTAGTGTCGGGATACTCATTACTCCGTACTTGCTTGCTGTTTCCTGGTTTTCATCCACATCAAGCTTTACAATTTTAACTTTATCGCCCATATCTGAATCAAGCTCTTCCAGAACTGGTGCAATCATTTTACAAGGTCCGCACCATGTAGCCCAGAAGTCAGCCAGTACTAAACCGTCTTTTGTTTCATTAGCGAATGTTTGATCAGTTGCGTGTGCAATTGCCATTTAAAATTCCTCCTTGTTGAATACGAATATAGTCAAAGTATAGCAGGGAGTATTCGGTATTTCCACGTTTTTGCCTGTGATAAAAAAAGAACCCAAGACATTTATATCTCGGGCGTTAATTCGTTTCGCTGCGCTTCAGGCGGACGCTTTCCGCGGGGACGGCGGTGAGCCTCCTCGTCGCTTCGCGTCTGTGGGGTCTCACCTGTCCGTCACTTCCCGCTGGAGTCGCCGCCTTACGCTCCGCTGCACTAAGCTAAAATAATGTAATACTTAACTTATTTCATGGACAGATTACTTTAATTTTAATTTGAATTAAGAGACTTTTACTTTTTTGAATTCTTCAATCAGCAGTGGCACTACATCGAACAGGTCTCCAACGATGCCGTAGTCTGCTACTTTGAAGATGTTTGCTTCTGGGTCTTTGTTGATTGCAACGATGACTTTAGAGTTTGACATGCCTGCCATGTGCTGAATTGCACCTGAGATACCGCATGCGATATAAAGATCCGGTGTTACGACTTTACCTGTCTGACCGATTTGAAGTGAGTAATCACAATAGTCTGCGTCACATGCTCCACGTGATGCACCCACAGCTCCTCCAAGAAGATCAGCTAATTCTTTCAGCGGCTCAAAGCCTTCTTCACTCTTCACTCCGCGTCCACCGGCTACAATTACTTTTGCTTCTGAAAGATCTACACCATCAGTAGCTTTTCTTACTACTTCTTTAATGATTGTGCGAAGGTCTGTGATGTCAACGCTTACAGATGATACATCACCAGAGCGTCCCTCTTCTTTTTCAAGGGCAGGAATGTTATTTGGACGGATCGTTATAAATGTCAGTCCGTCTTTGATCACTTTTTTCTCAAATGCTTTACCACTGTAGATTGGACGGATGAATTTTGGTGAGTCTCCGTCTGCTTCAATTGCAGTTACATCTGATACAAGTCCGCTGTTCAGTCTGCTTGCAAGCTTTGGTGACAGATCCTTACCTAATGAAGTATGTCCCATTACAATTCCTTCAGGACTTTCCTGCTCAATCACTGCAAGCAGCGCCTGGGAGAAACCGTCTGATGAATATTGTTCAAGCTTTGCGTCCTCGACTGTAATCACACGGTCTGCGCCATAGGCAATCAGTTCATTTGCCACATCTGTGATACCGTTTCCGATCAGTACGCTGATTACTTCTCCGCCGTCAGCAATCATCTTACCCGCTGCAATTGCCTCGAATGATACATTTCTAAGTGAACCTTCTCTTGTTTCTGCTAATACAAGTACTTTTTTGCTCATCGGTTAAACCTCCTGAATAGTTATAGATTTAGACTACTTTTGCTTCAGTACGAAGAAGTTGAACAAGTTCTTTCACCTGATCGTTCACTTCACCTTCAAGAATACGGCCTGCTTCTTTTGCCGGCGGCAGATAAATTTCAACCGTTTCTGTTTTAGGTTCTACATCATCTTCTTCAAGATCAAGATCATCAAGCTCGATTTCATCAAGCGGCTTTTTCTTCGCCTTCATAATACCGGGTAGTGATGGATATCTTGGATCAT
Organism: Jeotgalibacillus haloalkalitolerans; assembly: GCF_034427455.1. Classification (NCBI taxonomy): domain Bacteria; kingdom Bacillati; phylum Bacillota; class Bacilli; order Caryophanales; family Caryophanaceae; genus Jeotgalibacillus; species Jeotgalibacillus haloalkalitolerans. The sequence goes on from NZ_JAXQNN010000002.1 coordinate 808,873, forward strand.
TAAGCCCCTGCTGAGCTGTTACTAGTAATGGAAGTGTCGTTTCAATTGTTTCAGAGTCACCTTCAACGTCACGTACAATTTCCACCTTGTCTCCATCAACTTTAATGCTTGTGATTGTTGTTACATAAGGAATGTCCAGGTAATCTGCTACACGCGGTGCAACCTGTCCTGATCCACCGTCGATGGCAACGTTACCACCGATAATCAGATCTGCCTCTTTATCTTTCAGATATTCAGATAGAATCTTAGCAACTGAGAATTCATCAGTCATATCCACGTCATCTTCAATATTAATCAGCACTGCTTTATCAGCACCCATTGCAAGCGCGGTACGAAGCTGCTTTTCAGTTTCCTCATCGCCGACTGACACGACTGTTACTTCTCCGCCATGCTCATCTTTCAGCTGAATTGCTTCTTCAATTGCATACTCATCGTATGGATTAATGATGAATTCCGCACCATCCTCAGCGATTTGTCCGCCCTGAACAGAAATTTTTTCCTCAGTGTCAAACGTTCTTTTCATTAGCACATAAATGTTCATGTATATTCCCTCCTGTTAATTATTGACCTTTAAATTCAGGTTGTCTTTTTTCAATAAAAGCACTGATACCTTCTTTTGCATCCTCAGAGACGAATACATCTCCAAAAATTGCAGCCTCCCTTGCAACCCCTTCATGAAAATCAGCTGTTTTGGAATATTGGAGAAGCTCAAGTGCTGCTTTAACTGAAACCGGACTTTTACCGGCAAGCTTCGATGCAAGCGCTTTCGATTTTTCGAGCACTTCATCCTCAGGAAAGGCTTTATTCGCCAGTCCCCATTGAACCGCTTCAGTACCTGTAATCGGATCACTTGTAAGAAGCATCTCTGCTGCTTTTGCAAAGCCTACAAAACGAGGCAGCCGCTGAGATCCTGCGAAGCCCGGCACAAGACCAAGCTGAAGCTCAGGAAGACCAAGTTTTGCCGTTTCGCTTACATAACGGATATGGCATCCCATCGCAAGTTCAAGACCGCCCCCAAGCGCTGCTCCGTGAATTGAAGCGATAATAGGCTTTGAGAACGCTTCCATTCTTTCGAAAACCTGTTGGCCTTTTTCAGCCAGTCTGGAGAATTCAGCTCCGGAATCAATCTGAGTGAATTCTTTAATGTCTGCTCCAGCCGAGAAGAATCGCCCTTCACCGTGGATCAGCAGTACACGCACGTTTTCGTCATGCTCAACTGCATCAAGCCACCCGTCAACTTCGCGGATCAGATCACTTGCCAGCGCATTAGCCGGCGGGCGGTTAATCACAGCAGTAGAGATGTACTGATCATTCTCCCATCTTAAGAAATTCATCCTGTTCTCCCCTTCATTTGCATAATCCTTTTACCAACAGCCTATGTACTCCCGGTGACAGTTCAGTGATTGAATACTTTTGATCATTAATCACCCAGCTCGTCGCCACCTCATCAATCGTACCAAATACCATCTGCCTTGCCAATCGAATATCAAGGTCCTCAGATAACACACCGGTTTCAACACCGTTTTGCAAAACGTCATCAACTAGCACCAGATATTCCTTCAGTACTTTATTTATTCTCATTCTGATATCCTTATTAGACTGCCTAAGCTCCAGCTGTGTTACAATAGCTAAATGGTGATCATCAGCAAGCATTTGAAAGTGACTTTCAACCAGTACCTTTAATTGCTCTACGGCATCTTCAGTATCAGCCATTTTTTTTCTGATTTTCTGAACAAACTGTCCCATTTTTTCTTCAAAAAGAGAAATGAGAATATCTTCTTTGTTCTTAAAATATAAATAGATCGTACCATCTGCTACCCCGGCCTGCTTGGCAATCTTTGAAACCTGTGCATGATGGTAGCCGTTTTCAGCAATGACCACTACGGCAGCATCAATAATTAACTTATATTTCGGTTTATCTTTCTTCATCCGGTCATCACCCTTCAATCACATATAAAAAAGACGAAAATATGAATGACTATTCATTCATATTTTCATCTTACTAAGAAAACCTGATATCGTCAAGAAAAAACATTGAATTACGAAGAATGCTTTTGCTGCTGTTTTTCTTTTTCTTCCTCGACCAGCTGTCTTCTCAAAATCTTACCTACAGCAGTCTTTGGAAGCTCATCACGGAACTCATAAATTCTCGGCACTTTATAAGATGCCATATGCTTTCTCGCAAATTCGTCTAACTCTTCTTCGCTTACTTTCTGATTCTGTTTCACTACTACGAACAGCTTAACTGTTTCACCGCGGTAAGCATCCGGCACACCAACTGCCACACATTCCTGAACAGCAGGATGTTCATACATCACTTCTTCAATTTCACGCGGGTAAATGTTAAAACCGCCTGCAATGATCATATCTTTTTTACGGTCAACTACATAGAAATAACCTTCCTCATCCATGTACCCAAGATCTCCTGTATACAACCATCCGTCACGTAAAACCGCTGCTGTTTCTTCAGGCTGATTCCAGTAACCCTTCATGATCTGAGGTCCTTTCACAAGGATTTCACCAACCTCACCAGGTGGCAGCTGTTCACCATTTTCCATCGAAACAACTTTAGATTCTGTATCCGGCCAAGGTACTCCTACACTGCCTTTCACGCGCTTCGCATCCCAGATAAAGTTTGAATGCGTAACCGGTGAAGACTCTGTTAAACCGTAACCTTCAACCAGCTTACCGCCAGTTACCTTTTCAAACTCCTCCTGCACTTCAACCGGAAGAGGTGCTGAACCACTCAGGCAGGACTCAACCGAAGTCAGGTCATACTTCTTCAGATCAGGATGATTTAAAATACCGATATAGATCGTAGGTGCACCAGGGAAAATCGTCGGCTTCTGCTTATGAATGGTTTTCAGTGCTGTTTCCACATCAAACTTAGGAAGCAGGATCATCTTATAGCCCTGCATAATTGAAAGAATCATAACAGTCGTCATACCGTAAACATGGAAGAACGGTAAAATACCCAAGATACTTTCTTCGCCCTTTTTGTTTTTATACAGCCACGCGTCACACATAGAGGCATTCGCAATCAGATTTTTATGCGTCAGCATAACACCCTTTGGAAAACCGGTTGTTCCGCCGGTATACTGTAAAATTGCAATGTCCTCATCAAAATCAAGCGGTGGGATGCTCGGATCAGGCGATGCCGTTTTTAAAATTTCAGTCAGCAGATGATTGCTGCCTGCGTGTTCAACCTTCACGGTGATGCCGTACTGCTTTTTCTGGATAAACGGATAAATTAAATTCTTTGGAAAAGGAAGAAAATCTTTAATCGCAGAAATAATAATGTGTTCAAGATCTGTGTTGTTAAAAACCTTGGAAATCCTAGGAAATAAAATATCCATTGAAATGATTGCTTTTGCGCCTGAATCTTTCATCTGGTATTCAAGTTCGCGTTCCGTGTACAGCGGGTTCGTCTGAACGACTACACCACCTGCATATAAAATTCCGTAATACGCAATAACAGATGCAGGCATATTCGGCAGCATAATTGCTACGCGGTCACCTTTTTGAATACCGATGTCCTGCAGATACTTTGCCATTTTCAGAGAAGATTCATGCATTTCCTTAAATGTGAATTCTTTCCCCATGAAATGTACGGCGATTTTTTCCGGCCACTGTTTTGCTGCTTCCGTTAAGTACGCGTGAACCGGTTTTGGTTCGTATTCCAGGTGGGTAGGAATTGTATCGGGGTAAAGCTTCAGCCAAGGCTGTGATGTCATCATAAAACCTCCTTCTTTTTAGTAAAATAATTAGAAAATTCGCATTTCTGATTTTATTATAAGCTAAAAAGAAAACGGTTACAATTTTTATATGAGAAAAAAGACACAGAGTGCCTTTTCTATTTTGCTCCACTTTTGTAAATCGCTGATCCTTCCTGTGCAGGACTGCGCTTTCCGCGGACGAGCGCTCAAGCTTCCTCAGGCAGAAAACCATTGCCTTCCGTGGTCTTTCCCGCCCGTTTTTCCGCAGGAGTCTCCATCCTGCACTTCAAGGATCAGCTGAATTGCGTAATATAAAATCTTTTATGTTTATTCAAAGTAAAATAATCTTAGTTCAGTCAGCAAGATAGCGAAATTAAAATGCATTGCACTATAGATGCTTCTAAACAACTTACAACGTCACTAAATATATGACCCCAATAATCATAAAGACTGCACAGCACACGATCAGGATCTTGATTAAGTTTCCCATTTTCTACTCTCTCCTAGTTTATACTCGCTCCGATGACATATGACAAACCAATTGAAATCAGCATTGAAATTAAACCGACTGCTCTATTATCTGCCTGTATTTCTTCATCCACTTTGAAGCCGGGTGTCAGAAATTCAAAAACAAAATAAGCAAACAGAAGAAGGACAAAACCATACAGACCCCAGCCCATCATTGTTAAAAGCGTATCATGCTGGCTGATGGAGCTGCGGAAGATATTTGCGATTCCAAAAACCTTTCCGCCAGTTGCCATTGCGACTGACATGTTTCCGTTTTTAATCTCTTCCCAGTTTTTATACTTTGTGACCAGTTCAAAGATTGATAGGAATACAATCATACAGACGACTACTACGCTGAAATATCCTGCTGTTTCAATCAGTGGATGCTGCCAGAATCCTTCCATACCGTTCACCTGCTGTCCCATTATTTAAACTCAACAACGGTCACACCGCTGCCCCCTTCACCGTCTTCACCAAGCCGTACCTTTTTTACAGAACGGTGATTTTTCAGTTTTTCCTGTACGCCTGAACGGAGTGCCCCGGTGCCTTTACCGTGAATAATAGAAACGCGGGGGTATCCTGCAAGCAATGCATCGTCGATATATTTATCGACTCTCAGCAGCGCATTTTCAAAACGTTCACCGCGCAGATCGAGTTCAAGACTGACGTGAAAGTCCTTACCTTTTACAGTTGCCAGCGGTTTAGGGTCAGGCTTTTTCTCACCTTTTATAAATTCGAGATCTGATTCATTTACCTTCATTTTCAGGATCCCCATCTGTACTGCCCATTCTTTATCATCTGTCTTTTTAATCAGCGTACCTTTCTGACCGAAGCTCAGTACATTGACTTCATCACCAGGCTGAAGCTTGCGTTCTGATTTTGTTTTTGGCTGCTTTTTCTTTGCAGACGATTTCGGCGCCGCATCATCCAGCCGTTTTCTTGCGTCAATCAGCTCATGTTCTTTTACATCTGCCTGCTTTTCAAATCTCAGCTGCCTTAATTCTGACATGACTTCTTCAGCTTCAGCCTTTGATTTTTCCACAATCTCCTGAGCTTTGATTTTTGCTTTTTCCATCATGTCATCTTTTTTCGCGTAGTATTCAGCCATTTGCTTCTGAAGATCACGATGGATTTTCTCTGCGTCCTTTAACAGTTCATGCGCTTCTTCATAATCTGTTTCTGCACTTCTTCTGCTCGCCTCAAGTGACGCAATCATCGCTTCAACCGCTTTACTGTCGGTTCCAACGAATGATTTGGCGTGTTCAATCACATGATCACTCAAACCGAGGCGTTTTGATATATCAAATGCGTTACTGCGGCCGGGAACACCGATAAGCAGCCTGTACGTCGGGCTGAGCGTTTCAACGTCAAATTCCACGCTTGCATTAATGACCCCATCACGATTATAGCCATATGCTTTCAGCTCGGGATAATGTGTTGTTGCAACGACCCTTGCCCCGAGACCGTGTACTTCATCCAGAATGGAAATCGCTAGTGCAGCACCCTCCTGCGGATCTGTCCCCGCTCCAAGCTCATCAAAAAGAATCAGACTTTCACTATCCGCCTGTTTCAGGATCTCTACGATATTCACCATATGGGATGAAAATGTACTTAAACTCTGCTCAATGGACTGTTCATCCCCGATATCAGCATGCACGGATTGAAACACTGCTATTTCAGAGCCATCCAGTACAGGGATCGGTAAGCCGGCCTGCGCCATTAATGTACATAAGCCAATTGTTTTTAACGTAACTGTCTTACCACCGGTATTTGGACCCGTAATCACAATCGTTGAAAACTCATCACCGAGATAAATGTCATTTGCAACAGCTTCATCCGTAGGCAGCAGCGGATGTCTTGCTTTATTCAATTTGATAATACCCTGGTCATTTACTTCAGGCTTTGTCGCTTTAATAGTTCTGCCGTATTTTGCTTTAGAAAACATAAAATCAAGATCAGCCAGAATATCAACCGTCAACAGAAGACTGTCTGCTTCCTGCTGAACTTCAAGTGTAAGGGCAATCAGAATTTTTTCGATTTCCTCCTGCTCCTTCAGCCGCTGTTCTCTCAGCTGGTTATTGAACTGGACAATTGAAGCCGGTTCAATAAACAGCGTCTGACCTGAGGAGGACTGGTCATGGACAATCCCGCCGTAATGACTTCTGTACTCCTGCTTTACAGGAATGACATAACGGTCATTACGGATTGTGATCACAGCATCTGACAGCATGGTTGCGGCATTTTTAGACCGGATCGCACTTTCAAGCTTTTCTCTCACTCTACTCTCGCTCGTTCTGATTCTCTGACGGATTGCACGAAGCTCAGTACTTGCTGAATCGAGCACTTCTCCACTCTCATCAATTGAATCAAAGATCTGATGCTCGAGAGGGGTTAAAATCGCCAGCATCTCTTTCTTTTCAGTAATGATCGGAATCTGTATTTCACGTTCTTCATGCAGATCCTCCACAAAATTTCTGATATTTTTACCTGCTCTGATGGTACTTGCTACCTGAATGAGTTCAGCTGCACTCAGCATACCGCCAATCTGGGAGCGTTTGATATGAGGTCTGATATCAAATATTCCGCCAAGCGGCATACCGCCTTTTACTCTTAAGATCGCAGCAGCTTCATCTGTTTCGTCCTGAAGTCTCTGAACCTCCTCGAGTGAAAACGAAGGCTCCATCTTCTCTATTTTCATGGTTCCAAGTGATGAAGCAGCATGCTCCATCACCAGGTTTTTAATTTTATTAAATTCAAGCGTTTTAATTGATTTATTCAACGGATTTCTCTCCTTAATCATGGCGTTTCAGGAATTTTGTCAGTTCTTCAAACGAACACGCATTCATCACTGATTCTTTTTTCAACCATCCTTTACGTCCAACTTTCACACCGAGATCCATAAAGTTTAAATGAGTTCTGTCATGTGCATCTGTATTGATAAAGATTGGCACACCCATTTCCTGCGCTTTAGATACATGCTCGTGGTTCAAATCAAATCTGTAGGGGTTTGCATTTAATTCAAGACCTGTATTTGTTTCAGCAGCTCTTTTGATCAGCTGGTCCATATCCGGCTCATATCCTTTACGTTCCCCTACAATTCTGCCAGTCGGGTGTGCAATAAAGTCTACATGCGGATTTTTAAGGGCTGTTTCGAGACGCGCCATGATCTTGTCCTGTGATTGTGAAAAAGATGAGTGGATGGACGCAATCACAATATCAAGCTCAGCCAGCAGATCATCTTCATAGTCAAGTGACCCGTCAGGCAGAATGTCCATTTCAATTCCTGCAAGCACTTCAATTTCATCATATTTTTTATTCAGTTCCCTGATCTCATCCATCTGTTTTCTTAAGCGCTCTGCAGACAGACCATTTGCCACTTTTAAATAAGCTGAGTGATCAGTAATTGCCATGTAATCGTATCCTTTTTCAATACATGCTTCAATCATTTCCTCTAACGAATAAGCACCGTCACTCCAGGTGGTGTGCATATGCAGGTCACCTTTAATATCTTCAAGTGTAATCAGCGAGGATGCTTCTTTATGACGTTCAACTTCCCTGCCATTTTCCCGCAGTTCCGGTGAAAGGTACTGGAGGTCAAAGTAATTGAAAAATTCTTCTTCCGTTTCAAATGTTTTTACTTCACCCGTTTCATTATTTTCAACGCCATATTCACTGATTTTCTCACCGCGTTCTTTGGCGATCTGTCTTAGTCTGACGTTATGATCTTTAGAGCCTGTAAAATGGTGAAGGGTGGATGGAAATGCCTGATCTTCAATGAGTCTGATATCAATTGAAATATCCACGCCCCGCTCGAGCACAATCGATACCTTTGTATCTCCATTTGAGATCACTTCTTTCAAACCTTCAACCTGTAAAATCTGTTCTCTCACTTTTTCCGGCTGATCAGTTGATGCAATAAAATCAAGATCTTTCACCGTTTCAGATGTTCTGCGCAGACTTCCTGCTCTTGAGTAGCGGATAATTTCCTTAATTCCGCTGAGCAGCAGATCCATTTCCTCTGCAATAGGAAGTACAGTTGCGATCGGCAGGCGTTCCGGTCTGCTGCCTGCATTTTGGGCAGCAGCGAGAATTTTTTCTTCCGTTTTTGCACCGAATCCTGATAAAGCCTGCACTTTGCCTTCTTCACATGCTTTCATTAAATCTTCAATCGATTCTACGCCGAGTTCCTGATACAGCCTGGCAATTTTCTTACCGCCAAGTCCCGGAAGCTTCAATAATGGAATCAATCCTTCAGGCACTTCTTTCTTTAATGAATCAAGTGCTTCTGATTCCCCTGTTTCAACGTACTCTTTTATGACAGCCGCTGTTCCTTTACCGACTCCTTTCAGTGCAGTGAAGTCTTCAATCTGGGATAAGCTTCTCTGATCTGTCTCAAGTGCCTGGGCTGCTTTTCTGAATGCACTGATTTTAAATGGATTTTCTCCTTTTAACTCCATATAAATCGCAATTTTTTCAAGTAATTTGATAATATCTTTTTTGTTCAACCTGACCGCTTCCTTTCGTTAAAAAGCCCGGAATCCACAATGGGGAATTCCGGGCTTTCTTCATGGTTAAGATGATGACGATCGTGTTTCCAGCCACCAGTCTTTCACTTGTTCTGAAAACACGGGTGTGTGTTCAAGAATGAATGCTGCGATCCAGGAATCAGCCAATGTATTTTGGATCATTCCCATTGGGATCATTGCAGCAATATAAATCAGTACAAACAAAACAATATACATTTCAATAAAGCCCATCAGTCCACCGCCCACAATGTTCAAAGGACGGAGCATCGGGAACTGTGCAACTGAATCAAACATCGAGCCGATCAATTGCATTACAATTTTAGCAGCAAAGAAAATAATTGCAAAAGCAATGATCCTGTAATAAGAATCCTCAAGGTTCACAGATTCAGCAATTAAATTGAGCTGTGAATCAGTATCAAAAGCAGGGTACGGCACCCATAGCACAAGCTTAGGTGCTAATTGCTCATAGTACCTGTACGCGAGGAAAAAAGAAATAATAAAGCCGATCATATGAATCAATTGTAAAATAAATCCGCGGCGCAGTCCGATCAGGAAGCCGGCCAAAAGCAAAATGAATAACAGCAAATCCAGCATCTAGCATTCAATCCCTTAATTTTTTTAATTCTTTCTCGAGTTCTTCCATTTCTTCTTTTAACTTCAGATAGTCATGTACTGCATTAACAGCTGTCAGTACAGCCAGCTTTGATGTATCCAGCGACGGATTAACCGAGCTGATTTCTCTCATTTTATCATCTACCATTGAGGCAACAAGTCTGATATGAGACGTGGACTCACTGCCTACGATGGAGTAAGATTGTCCATAGATGTCAACACTTGTGCGATTTTTACGATTGTTCGACAACGCAGCTGTCCCCCATTCTCAAGAATCCTAATCACTATCATAACACGTAGAATTTAGAGATGAAAAGAAAAGTTGATTATATTTACAATCATTCTTTCTTTTATATTTTGGCTGCTGATTTCCGTTTCAGGCGGACGCTTTCCGCGGCCGGGCGGTGAGCCCCCTTTATGCTTCGCACTACTGGGTCTCACCTGTCCCTTTCCGCCGCTGGAGTCGCCGCCTTACACTTCAATCACAGCTGTGAAGTTAATAAATGTGTCTAATTAAAAGGGTTATATGTTAAACTTCCATATCTAATGGTTCTAAGAAAAGGAGAAATTAATGGCGAATGCAGTCTTAACTTTACCAATCACAAAGATAAATGAAATGAAAACACATTATCAGCGCTATTTAAAGCCAAGCCCACCTGCAGGAGCACTGTTTGCTGCCAAGGGTCCCACTTATTCGATTACAGCCTATAAGTCCGGGAAGGTTTTATTTCAGGGGCAGACCGGTGAACAGGAAGCTGCCAGATGGGGAGATGCTGAGCAGAAAACAAAGAAAGTTTCTTCTCCTTCTAATAAAAGTCTTCCGCAGAATATCTCCCAGATGTCGATTATCGGCACTGATGAAGTGGGAACAGGGGATTATTTTGGTCCTATAACAGTCGTTGCAGCATATGTATCCAACGATCAGCTGCAGCTGTTAAAAGAACTTGGTGTGAAAGATTCCAAGCATCTGAATGATGAAACAATCGTGAAGATTGCCAAGGATCTGATTCATACAATTTCTTACAGCCTGCTAACATTACCAAATGAGAAATACAATGCGAAACAACAGCAGGGCTGGACACAGGGAAAAATTAAAGCTGTACTGCATAATCAGGCGATTCTACATTTAAGGAAAAAAATAGCACCGGTTACACCTGAATGTGTGTTGATTGATCAGTTTGCAGAAGAAAAGGTTTACTACCGTCATATCAGTGGTGAAAAAGCAATTTACAGGGAAAATGTTTATTTCAGCACGAAAGCTGAAGGCATTCATCTCGCAGTCGCTGCAGCCTCTATCATTGCCCGCTATGCTTTTATCAAAGCGATGGACCAGCTGAGTGAGGAAGCCGGTTTTACATTACCTAAAGGTGCAGGCGCAAAAGTGGACCAGGCAGCAGCCAGATTAATCCGTTCAAAAGGTGAAAGCAGTCTGGAGCATTTTACTAAGAGACACTTTGCGAATACACAGAAAGCCATGAAGCTGGTGTAGTGAATTCCTGATATAGCGCGTCACATCAGGGACGAAGCTGTGCTGCGTGAATTACATAAAAAAGCTGAGACAGAAAATGTCTCAGCTTTTTTCATATTTATTACGAACGCAGTTCTGCGCCGGTTTTTTCTTTCACTGCATCAAGCACCTTGTTATGTGCTTTTACAACTTCTTCATCTGTCAGTGTACGTTCTGGATCCATATACGTCAGTGAGAATGCAAGAGATTTCTTACCTTCCTCCATCTTATCTCCCTGATACAGATCAAACAACTGAACGTTTTTGAGCAGTGTTCCACCAGCTTCTTTAATAATGGATTCCAGTGTTCCTGCTTCAACTGATCTGTCTGTTACAAGCGCGATGTCTCTTGAAATTGATGGATATCTTGGAATTGCACTGTATTTAAGCGGTGCAGTTTCATCACCATAGATCTTTTCAAGCTTAATTTCAAACACATATGTTTCTTTTAAATCAAGCTCTTTTGCTTTCACAGGGTGGACCTGACCGACAATCCCGACCTGCTGATCTTGATAATATACAGCAGCCGTTCTGCCCGGGTGCATATGATCCATTTTTGCAGCTTCATAATGAATTTCTTCGCTGATACCAAGCTTTTCCCAAAGTGCATCGAGAATTCCTTTTGCTACATAAAAATCAACCTGCTTCTTTTCGCCCTGCCATGGGTGCAGCTGCCATAGACCAGTCAACGCACCTGCAAGATGCTCTTCTTCATTTGGAAGCTCTGAGCCTTCAGCAAGGAAAACAGACCCTGTCTCATAAAATGCTGAAGATTCCTTTTGTCTCGCACTGTTATACGCAACACTTTCAAGCAGCTGAGGTATAATACTCTGTCTTAGCTGGCTTCGTTCCTCACTCATCGGCATCATCAGTTCAACCGGCGTTTTCACATCAAGTGCGAATTCTGTAACCTTCTGCTGATTTGTTAGTGAATAGGTTACTGCCTGCACAAGTCCTGCACCTTCCATCGTCTGACGGATCAGTCGGCGCTTTTGCTGTCGTGGTGATAAGCCGCCCGGATTCGTTTCATGCACAGGAAGTGTCATTGGAATGTTGTCGTAACCATAAAGACGTGCTACTTCCTCAATCAGATCCTCTTCAATTTCAAGATCTCCACGTCGTGTTGGAGCAGAAACTGTAATTAACCCTTCATTTGCCGATGCATCAATCTGCAATCTGCGGAAAATATCCAGTACTGCTTCTTCAGTCAGTTCAGTACCTGTCACACGGTTGATTTTTTCAAGCGTGATCGAGATTTTCTTTTCCTGGATATCCATATGATCTGCTGCTGAAGTTCCGGAAAGCACTTTACCATTAGCATATAGTGATAACAGCTGTGCTGCGCGCTCTGCTGCAAGTGCCGCACGCTTAGGGTCTACACCCTTTTCAAAACGTGAGCTTGCTTCACTTCGCAGGCCGATTTCTTTTGATGTCTGACGGACTGATGATGGAGCGAAATAAGCTGATTCAATCACGACATTGACTGTTTGATCTGTTACTTCACTATCGTAACCACCCATTACGCCGGCAATGGCCATTGGCACTTCACCATTTGTAATGACAAGATGATTTTCGCTCAGTTCTCTTTCAGCTTCATCAAGCGTTTTGATTTTCTCCCCCTGTTTTGCAAGGCGGACAACAATTTCTCCCGTTTTAATCTGATCCAGGTCAAATGCGTGAAGCGGCTGGCCGTATTCAATTAAAATGTAGTTCGTAATATCAACTACATTGTTATGAGGTCTGATACCTGCTGCTACGAGTCGGTTTTTCATCCACTGCGGGGATTCGCCGACTTTCACGTCCTTCACGACTTTTGCAAGGTAGATTGGATTTTCATCCACTGCCTCAACCTTTACTTTAATTGCATCTTCTGCACACTCATCCACTGTATCGTAGCTGAGATCCGGAAGGTTTACAGGACGGTCTAAAATCGCGCCTGTTTCATATGCTACCCCGATCATGCTCATTGCATCTGCACGGTTAGGTGTCAGTCCAAGCTCAAGCACTGCATCATCAAGCATTAATGCTTCAAGTGCATCTGCGCCAACTTCAGCATTCTGAGGGAAATTGAAAATGCCTTCTGCATACTTTTTCTCAACCAGCTTCGCTTCAACACCAAGTTCCTGCAGTGAACAGATCATCCCGTGGGAAGCTTCGCCGCGCAGCTTGGCTTTTTTAATTTTAAAGTTACCAGGTAATACTGCGCCGACCTTTGCAACTGCAACCTTCTGACCCGCTGCAACATTTGGTGCGCCACAGATAATCTGTACGTTTTCTTCTTCACCAACATCCACCTGACATATATTCAGTTTGTCAGCTTCAGGGTGCTTTTCACACGATACGACATGTCCAATGACAACATTTTTGATGCCTTCTGCAGGAATATCCACACCTTCCACTTCAATTCCTGAACGTGTAATTTTTTCTGCGAGTTCATCAGGCGTTACGCCGGATAAATCAATATATTCTTCGAGCCATTTATAAGATACAAACATGCTTCATCCTCCTTAGCGAATTTCTTTACGGGCGAATTGTTTTAGGAAACGGTCATCATTTGTGTAGAAATGACGGATGTCATCAATACCGTATTTCAGCATCGCAATCCGCTCCGGTCCCATACCAAATGCAAACCCTGTGTATTTCTCAGGATCAAACCCTGCCATTTTCAGTACATTCGGATGCACCATACCGGCACCAAGAATTTCAATCCAGCCGGTACCTTTACATACGCTGCAGCCTTCTCCGCCACAGATCTTACATGAAATATCCATTTCAACTGATGGCTCTGTAAACGGGAAGAAGCTTGGACGTAATCTGATTTCACGGTCTTCCCCGAACATTTTCTTCGCAAATACATTCAGCGTACCTTTCAGGTCACTCATACGGATGTTTTCATCTACAACGAGTCCTTCAATTTGCATGAACTGATGAGAGTGTGTCGCGTCATCATTATCACGGCGGTACACTTTACCCGGACAGATAATCTTGACAGGACCTTTGCCGGCGTGACGTTCCATTGTTCTCGCCTGAACAGGTGACGTATGCGTTCTGAGCAGTACATCCTCAGTAATATAGAAGGAATCCTGCATATCTCTTGCCGGGTGACCCTTAGGAAGATTAAGCGCCTCAAAATTGTAGTAATCCTTTTCAACTTCAGGACCTTCTTCCACTGTATAACCCATTGAAATAAACAAATCTTCAATTTCCTCAATGACTGTCGTCAGCGGGTGTGCATGTCCAGCTGGTACAGGACGGCCAGGCAGTGTGACATCAATTGATTCTTCAGCAAGCTGCTTTTCAACAGCTTCCTTTTCAAGACCTTCCTGCTTTTCTTCAATTGCACTCGTAATACTGTCGCGCACTTCGTTAGCCAGGGCACCCATTTTCGGACGTTCCTCAGCTGAGAGTTTGCCCATGCCCTTAAGGACTTCTGTGATTGGTCCCTTCTTGCCAAGGTAAGCTACCCTTACGTCATTCAATTCTTTTAAATCACTGGCATGCTCAACTTTTTCAAGTGCTTCCTGCTTTAATTCCTGTAAACGTTGTTCCATGTATGCGTTCCTCCTTTATTTCAATACAAAAAAGCACTCCATCCCCTGGTAAAAGGGACGAAGTGCTTAGATTCCGTGGTACCACCCTGATTGACCCGTAAAATAACAGATCCGCTCATAAGACTGATAACGGCGTTTAGCCGGTACACCTTTACGCATATGCGGTCCCGGTGACAACTCTGGAGGTGAACTTCATCAATAGTCTCTGCAGGCAGATTTTCAGTCCAGGATCCACCTTCCCTTTTAAACAGATTGACCAGATTACTCTTCTCCGTCAACGTCTTTCATTTCATTCCTCAACAAGTATATACTACTTTCAAATAAATTTAAAGACAATCATTCACCTTTCAAATGATAAAGCAGAATCCCCGCTGCAATCGCTACATTGAGAGATTCGCTTTTCCCATAGATCGGTATATAAAGGTTCTGATCAGTGAGTGTAAGCAGTTCACTGTTTACACCTGCTCCCTCGTTCCCCATAATCAGGGCAAACTTTTCAACAGGTGCAGCTTCCTTATATGTCACGGCTCCCTGAAGAGATGTTCCGTACACAGGAATTCCGCTCTCTTTACAGTGCTCAATAACTGACAGCAGATCCTGCTTCAGTATCGGCAGGTGAAAATGACTGCCCTGAGCGGAACGGAGAACTTTCGCATTGTAAGGATCAGCTGTTCCTTTACCAAGAATGACTGCGTCAATTCCGGCAGCGTCAGCCGTTCTGATCATGGTGCCGATATTACCCGGATCCTGAATCGCATCCAGCATCAAAATGTTAGATGCATTCAGTGCATCGAATGCTGCTTCCGGCTGTCTGCAAACTGCGAAAACACCCTGTGTATGCTCCGTTTCAGCAAGTGCTAGAGAAATTTCCTCCGTTACAAAGTGGATCTCGACTGAATCCATATAAGGCGGCAGCTCAATTCCTTCTTTTACAATTGCTTCTGTCACTGCATCCGCTTTGATTGCTTCCTCTGTCAGGTGCCATCCCTCCACGAGAAATAACCCGCTTTTATCACGGCCCTTTTTGGTCGTCAGCTTTTTCCATTCTTTTACCTTTGTATTTTGCAGTGATTGAATCACATTTATGCACTCCTTGTTTTATCAAATTCATGATGAAATTTTATACGGTCAGTTAATGTATCTGCACAGTGATAATCGAAGCGTAAGGCGGCGGCTCCGGGACGATTAGAGAGAAGCTGAGACCCCGCAACCGAAAGTGAGGAGGCTCAGCAACCTCCGTCCGGAAAGCGTGCGCCTGAAGCGTAGATTATCAGCAAACTTCAACAAAGCCAATTATATAGGAGTTTCTCTGCATAAACAAAACGATTTTGGAGAAAATACTGCTATGAAATGGAGGAATGATGATGAATCTGAATATCAGACAGACAGTCGTGCACAATGTAAAAGATAATAATATTGAACAACTGCAGGATACGATCGTGGATTCAATTCAGCGCGAAGAGGAACAGCTGCTGCCTGGTCTTGGCGTATTGTTTGAAATCATCTGGAAACAAAGCAGTGAGCAGGATCAGCAGCAGATGTTACAGAAGCTTGAAAGCGGCTTGAAACATTAAGTATTAATCAGGAAATCCACGCCAAACACTGCCGCATAGCCAAATGCAAGTGTCCATAAAGCAATACTGACGATCTGCCAGACGAGCACTCTTGTTTTATCAGCACCGAGTGACATCGCAATAAACGCTGCAATATGAGTACCAATTAATATCGGGCCAAGCAGGGAAAGTCCGGGAAGACCGTATTTGTTCCAGATATTACGGGCTCTGGTCTGACGTTTTCCTTCTTTGCCCTGTTTTTTTTCATTTCTTTTCGCTAAGTACTCTTTTACTTTTTGAAATAACACAATTAGCAAAAATACAGTGAGCAGATTCCCTGCAAAGCCTGTGACCATTACCCAGAATGGTGACAGCCCCCTGATAATACCAAGCGGCACAACAAGCGCAATCTCAAGCCATGGTGTTGCTGCTGCTAAGAATAACAGCGCATATTCAATAATCAGCATATGGTGACTCCTTTAGCTTCATTTTATTTTATATAGTATATCACTAAAAAAGATGCCCCCGGTAAGAGGCATCTTTACTTTTAGTCAAACGTAATCGAATTAACTGCATCACGGTCCAGCTTCTTCACCACTTCAACAATCAGTTTCACAGCATTTTCATAATCATCTTTATGAATCATCGCTGCATGTGAGTGGATATAGCGTGACGCTACCGTAATCGCAATCGAAGGTGCACCAGTTGCAGACAAGTGAATTGAGCCTGCATCCGTTCCGCCGCCTGCAATGGCATCGAATTGATAAGGAATACCGTGCTCATCTGCGATATTTGTGATGAAATCTCTCAGCCCTTTATGACCAACCATTGAAGCATCATAAAGAATGATCTGAGGACCCTTACCCATTTTAGAGCTTGCTTCTTTTGCGGAGATACCTGGTGTATCACCTGCAATACCAACATCAACCGCAATTCCAATATCAGGATTTACAGCTGCTGCAGCTGTACGTGCACCGCGCAGACCGACTTCTTCCTGAACCGTGCCGACACCATATACTTCATTCGGGTGCTGCTGACCTTTCAGCTGTCTTAACACGTCAATTGCAATTGCACAGCCGATTCTGTTATCCCAGGCTTTTGCTAAAAGCATCTTATCATTATTCATCACAGTGAATTCAAAATAAGGTACAGCCATATCGCCAGGTGTTACACCCCACTCGACTGCTTCTTCTCTTGACGCGGCACCGATATCAATAAACATATCTTTAATGTCTACCGGCTTTTTACGCGCTTCAGGAGGCAGAATGTGCGGCGGCTTTGAGCCGATCACACCAGTGATATCCCCTTTTTTCGTTACGATTGTCACACGCTGTGCAAGCATGACCTGTGACCACCAGCCACCGACTGTCTGGAATTTCAGAAAGCCTTTATCATCGATTTGTGTAATCATAAACCCGACTTCATCAAGGTGACCTGCCACCATGACGCGTGGTCCACCTGCTTCACCGGATTTCTTAGCGATTAAGCTGCCAATACCGTCTGTTGTGACTTCATCAGCAAACGGTGATATGTATTTTTTCATAACCTCTCTCGGTTCACGTTCATTACCAGGAATCCCTTTAGCGTCTGTTAAATCTTTCAGCATTGTCAGCTGCTCATCATACTTTGTCATTTCTTCGCCTCCCTAAATTAAATTCAATATTGCAAGTATAGCATGAAATATAACTAAAAGTATTGATATTATACTAAGTAATACACTTAATGAAACACCATTTCTATCAATAAAATCATGTAATTTAGCCATTTTCTTCAACTTGTCTTTCCCAGGTAAGTTCGGAGGGGGTTTATCATAAGCTGTTACCCCTTCACCTACATCATGCAAAATTAAAGAACAAAATTCATCTCCTCTTTTAAAAATCCTTGGTTTTTTTCCGAGATTGAAGATTGTAATGTATAGATACCCTTTGAAGCCAGGGTCTACTTTAGACGTGGTATTCGAAACACCTTCATGCAAAAGTGATACCTTAGGCAATATTTGTCCAAAATATGTTTTTGGAAAATTAAAGTACTCTTCAGTTTGAATAACTATTGCGTTTCCAGGATGAAGTGTAAAAGTATCATCAATTTTTATATCAGTTTTCCCAGTTTCTCTGTGATCTCTGTACTCTTTACCAACCCGAAGGTTATATGAAATATTTGAGTCTTTCCTATTATTAATCTTTGTATTTTCTAACTCATATGTTAAATATAATTTCTTCTCACTAAGTACAAATTCGTCAATATTATTAGTTATATTGCGATTATCGCCTTCAAATACAAAAGGAATAACAGACATATGTCCCTCCGATCAACTCATATTTTTTATAATAACCATTAATTTAGTTAATCAAATTCTTTATACAATTTACTTGATGAAACATCTTTAGTGTCTTGGTATTTATTATTATAAGGTTCGTATTCACCATTAATCTCTTGGAATATTATTTGGCATATTTTAACATCTTTATATATTTTTAAAGGTTGAACTGCAGTAAGTTCTAGTACCCATTTCCCTTTATACCCAATATTACCATATGGCGAAGAAATATGTACAAATAGACCTAGTCTCCCTACTGATGAACGTCCTTCAATAATTGGGATATAGTTTCTTACATCGGTGTATTCATTCGTACTAGCTAAATAAACCTTACCTGGCAACAGAGTATATCCTTCATCCGGAATAACTATTTTCTTTGTTTCATTATTGCGTTTCATATCTAACATCTCATCCTTATAGACTAAGAGTTCCTCATTGAGAGTAAGATCATAACTATTTGAGTTTAGATAAGATTCATTAAAAGGAGTAATAATTATATCTTTATTAAGCGCTTTTTTTATTTCTTTTCCAGATAAAATCATCCAATGCCCCCATTAATATCCATTTTCTTGTCTTCTAACGTTAACAGCATTTTTAACAATATAACTTTCATATATTTCTTCTTGTGTGAAATCAAGTTTTGATCCGATTATCATAAATTCATTAAAACATTTGATATATGATTCCACTGAAAAATTAGTTCGTAAGTTATTAATTGATGAATATAAATTTAAGAAAATTGCGGATAATTCTTTATTGTCTGTAAAACTTCCATCGTCAAAATCAGGGAGATCTTTAAATTCTAATTCTATCCCTAATGATAATAAAAAATGAAGAACATCCACATATTCTTCTAGTATTACTTTTTTTTCGGATGGTTGTGAGTTACTCCAGTACTTAAAACATTTTGTTTCATTTGCCAACTCCCCTAATTCTACCATTAATGATAAAATTAAAAGGTCTCTTTTTTCTTCAACGTTTTGAATTTCTAGATTTTTCGTTGAAGATATGAAATCATCCAGCTTCTTTTGCTTTGATAATAATGTTTGCCACATTTAAAACACTCCTCATTTTGATATAATATCAAACTTCTTAATGATTTGTGAAACTTTCATCTTAACTAATCGTATGAGTAGTATCCAAATTACAGGGGGTCCCGCATGATTTTAATCTTACTGCGTGTAGCGATTACTTTATTAATTCTTTACTTATTATATAAAGGGATTAAGTATTTATTTGATCCTAAAAGAAAGCTCGAATCAGCCCACGAAAAAGAAGAATACTACTTTCATGACGATGCGCGCAATCCGAGAAAAAACTTTTTTATCACGTATAAAGGCGTGATGTTTCAGGGAGAAAAATATCTCGGTGAAGCGGACAGGTCATTTGATGTTATCAATATTTTTGTCTGGCCGGATGACCCATCCAATCTGCAGGGCTTTACCGTAGAAGATTTTCGATTTATGGAGACTGAAATTAAAAGCAATTATCCGCATGCCAAAATCGACTGGAAAAGCCCGATCAGAGAATTACTCGGTAAAGAAACCTGAAAAAGGCTGCCACATGGCAGCCTTTTTCAGCATCAGCGTATCACCCATATGATCAAAGCACTGTGCAAAATCACCAGTACCGGCATGCCGACTCTGAATGATACATGCTTCGTCTTATGCCTGAACACATTCATTCCTGCCCATGAACCAAGTGCGCCACCAAGCAGCGCAATCGTCCAGAGCGCTTTTTCAGAAATCCTGTATTGTTCATTCCTCGCACGCTTCTTATCCACCCTCATTGATATAAAACCGACGACAGACAGAATAAAATAATAAACAGTAAGTAACGATTCCAAAAAGACACCTCTTTGTCTGATTCACCTTTCACTTTTTCAGATGAATCATTTTTTAAAGTTTAAAACATTTAAATTGCAGCAAAAATTTTTTAGCAGATATTGAACGATTGGTCGGAGGGCAGAACGGAGACTCCTGCGCGAGATCCCGCAGGCGAAGCCTAGGAGGCTTGCCGGACCGACCATGGTAAGCGAAGTCCCGCCCGTAGACCAATCGTGTTTCCATTATTATTGTACCAAGCGATCAATATGCGCTCAATTACCGGTTAATGCTAGATACCAAATAAGACGTTTACAGAGCTCATCTAAATATCTGCATAGCTGGTGATTCTCGCTGCAGGGGGCGACTCCTATGGCAGGAAGGAACAGGTGAGACAGAGCATGGCGAAGCCTGCTGGCTCACCGCCCGGCCATGGAAAGCGTCCCCTTGGAGCGGAAATCACCAGCCAACTTTCAAAGGAAAATATAAAAAGACTGCCCACAAAGGACAGCCTGATTGATATTACTTGTTAAGTTCAGCTTTAGCAGCGTCTGCAAGCTGTGCGAATGCTTTTTCATCAGCAACAGCAAGATCAGCAAGCATCTTACGGTTTACTTCGATACCCGCAAGCTTAAGTCCGTGCATTAGACGGCTGTAAGAAAGACCGTTTGTACGAGCAGCTGCGTTGATACGAGTGATCCAAAGCTTACGGAAATCACGCTTTTTCTGGCGACGGTCACGGAAAGCATAGTTTCCTGACTTCATTACCTGCTGGTTTGCTACTTTGTATAGCGTGTGTTTTGAACCATAATAACCTTTAGCGAGTTTAAGAACTCTTTTTCTACGTTTACGAGAAACGATTCCACCTTTAACACGTGGCATAGTAAATTACCTCCTAATAAATCATGTTCGTTATTTTTAGATTAGATCATATCTTTGATGCGCTTGTAATCGCCTGAAGACACAAGTGAGCTCTTGCGCAGTTTACGCTTAGCTTTTGTAGACTTGTTAGCGAAAAGGTGACTAGTGTATGCACGAGAACGCTTAAGCTTTCCGTTACCTGTCTTTTTGAAACGCTTAGCTGATCCACGGTGAGTTTTCATTTTTGGCATGAGTAGTATCCTCCTTAAATCATTACTTTTCGTTCGTTGGTGCAAGCATAAGGAACATGCTTCGGCCATCCATTTTCGGCTTTGTTTCTACTGTAGAGATATCTTTACACTCTTCAGCAAAACGCTCAAGCACCCGCTGACCGATTTCCTTATGTGTAATCGCACGTCCGCGGAAACGGATCGATGCTTTTACTTTGTCGCCTTTTTCAAGGAACTTACGTGCATTGCGAAGCTTTGTATTAAAATCATGCTCTTCAATTCCAGGGCTCAGACGAACCTCTTTCAGATTGATGACTTTTTGATTTTTACGTGCTTCTTTTTCTTTCTTCTGCTGTTCGAACTTGAACTTACCATAGTCCATAATTCTTGCAACAGGCGGCTTAGCATTCGGTGCAACAAGTACGAGGTCAAGATTAACGCGTGCTGCGATATCTAACGCTTCATTCTTTGATTTAACACCTAGCTGATCACCATTTTGATCAATCAGACGCACCTCGCGTGAACGGATGCTTTCATTAATCTGTGTGTTATCCTTGCTAATAGTAATCCACCTCCGGATTGATTTTGAATACCATTGTGACGTGTTTTCAGCAATAAAAAAAGCCGGAAACTTTTCCAGTCTCCCGCTACCATGCACATACCACCCTGTTAAGGGAATAAAATGCGTGTTACCATCCAGCTTAATCTGCCGGGAAGGTGAGAAGCGGGTGCCTCTGCTTGTACACAAATCCGTATTCGATTCACTCTTGCTATTGTAGCAACTTCTGAGTTGAATGTCAATCCAAGTTCTTAATCAACAAAATTGATAATATCAGATTAAACAACATGAAGCAACACCTTTTCGACAACTTTCTCATTAATTCACTCTTTTTTCATATAATCGTGTTTGAATTTATCCGAAAAGGCTAAACCTAAACTAATTCAAATTAATTATAATGGAGGCGTTCACCATGAGAGTACGTTACGTTTTAACAGCGGCCAGCTTAAGCTTATTACTTGGTGCCTGCGGGGAAGAAGATGAAACCGTTCAGGATCCGGCTCCTGCTGAGGATACGGAGCAGACAGAAGATCAGCCTGCAGATGATACCGGAAATCAGGAAGACACAGGGATTTCATTTCTGGAATTTGATATGGATGCGGACTATGAAGGAAATGATAATGATTTTGAACTTTCATATGATGCTGAAGGAAGCGAAATTGAAGCATCTTATGAAAACGAAAGAGATATGCTGACGATGTCAGGAGACGACGCCTTTCAGGAGATTCAGCCTGTACTGAGTGAATTTGAGTTTACAACTGAAACACCTGATGATGAAGTGATTGACAGGGTGATCGAAGGTTTTGAAGTCGAGGAAGGGTTCCAGTCGATTGAAATAGAAATTAAATTTGAAGACGGAACTGAAAAAGAATATAATCGCGGAAATTAAAAAATCTGCCGGGAGCCTAGCCCGGCAGATTTTTTGTTTATCGAGTGATTTCCAGTTTTAACTGCTTTGCAAAATCCTCAAGTGATGCAGTATCTGTATCCTGCTCACCGTATTTACGGATATTCACTTCGTTATTTTCCATTTCTTTATCCCCTACTACAAGCATGTAAGGAATTTTCTTCATTTGAGCTTCCCGGATCTTATAACCCATCTTCTCATCACGCGTATCAACTTCCACACGTGCACCTGCAAGCTGAAGCTCATCCTGCACTTTTTTCGCAAAGTCTAGGTGAATTGATGGGGACACAGGAATCACCTGTACCTGAACCGGCGCTAACCATGCAGGCAGTGCGCCTTTGTGTTCTTCAATCAGAAAGGCAACAAAACGTTCCATTGTGGATACAACGCCTCGGTGAATTACAACCGGACGGTGCTGCTTGCCGTCTTCACCGATATAATTCAGATCAAAGCGTTCAGGAAGAAGGAAATCAAGCTGAACAGTAGAAAGCGTTTCTTCTTTTCCAATCGCAGTCTTCACCTGAACATCAAGTTTCGGTCCGTAGAATGCCGCTTCTCCTTCTGCCTCAAAGTAGTCATGGCCCATGTCATCCATTGCCTCTTTCAGCATTGCCTGAGCCTTTTCCCACATTTCATTGTCATCAAAGTACTTTTCAGTATCTTCAGGATCACGATAAGACAGACGGAATTTATATTCATGTAAACCGAAGTCTTTATATACTTCTTCGATCAGACGCACAACACGCTGGAATTCTTCTTTAATCTGATCAGGACGGGCAAAGATATGCGCATCATTCAGCGTCATCGCACGTACACGCTGAAGTCCTGACAGTGCACCGGACATTTCATAGCGGTGCATAAGCCCGAGCTCTGCAATTCTGATCGGCAGTTCACGGTAACTGTGAATATCCTGCTTATACACCATCATATGGTGCGGGCAGTTCATCGGACGGAGGACAAGTGTTTCGTTATCCATCTCCATTGGCGGGAACATACCTTCTTCATAGTGATCCCAGTGACCGCTTGTTTTATAAAGCTCTGCGCTTCCAAGTGCCGGTGTATAGACGTGATCATAGCCAAGTGAAATTTCCTTATCTACAATATAACGTTCAATTGTACGGCGGATTGTTGCGCCTTTTGGCAGCCAGATTGGAAGGCCCTGACCTACCAGCTGTGAGCTTGTGAAAAGTTCAAGCTCTTTACCGATTTTGCGGTGATCACGCTGCTTTGCTTCTTCAAGCATTTCCAGGTGGTGATCCAGATCTTCCTTTTTGAAGAAAGCTGTTCCGTAAATTCGCTGAAGCATTTTATTATCACTGTCACCTCTCCAGTAGGCACCGGCTACACTTAACAGCTTGAACTCCTTAATATGCTTTGTTGACGGAACGTGAATCCCGCGGCAAAGGTCAAAGAATTCTCCCTGCTTATAAATTGTCACGTCTTCCTCTGAAGGAATTGCATCGATCAGCTCAAGCTTGTATGGGTCATTGATCTCTTTAAAACGGCTGACTGCTTCCCCGCGGCTGACAACTTCGCGTTCCACGTTAATATTATCACCAGTAATTTTTTTCATTTCCTTTTCGATTCGCGGAAGATCTTCAGTGGAGATTGATGATTCAGTGTCTATATCATAGTAGAATCCACCTTCAATCACAGGACCTACACCGAATTTTGCATCTGGATACAGACGTTTTACTGCCTGTGCCATCAGATGGGCTGCACTGTGTCGCATAACTTCAAGTGATTCTTCGTCATCCGGTGTCAGAATGGCAACTTCTGCATCCTGCTCAAGCGGTGTACGAAGGTCCAGCAGCTGACCGTTTACTTTACCGGCAACAGCTTTCTTTTTGAGTCCTGAAGAAATAGATGATGCGATTTTTTCAACTGTGATCCCTTTTGGATACTCCTTGCTGTTTCCATCAGGAAAAGTTACTTTAATTTGTTCTTCCATGTTGTACACTCCCTTATTTAAAATTTTGCATACAAAAAACCCCATCCCTGGTAAAGGGACGGAGTTATGATAACCCGCGGTTCCACCCTTCTTTCTGAACAAACGTCCAGAATCTCTGGTTCAGCTAACGGGCTGCATCCGGTACAAATTACTGCAATGTTCACTCGTACGGCTCAAGGGTGGTAAATACATTCTGCTTCATAAGAGGATTTCAGCCGGTGTCCTCTCTCTCTTGTAATCAGCTTCAAATGATTCGTGTCCCTGTCAGTGCCTTTAATTATAAATTGTTTTGATAAGAGTCATTTTAGAGTAGGTTTGGTATAAAAGCAAGTTAAAT
The DNA here is from genome assembly GCF_034427455.1 of Jeotgalibacillus haloalkalitolerans. NCBI lineage: Bacteria > Bacillati > Bacillota > Bacilli > Caryophanales > Caryophanaceae > Jeotgalibacillus > Jeotgalibacillus haloalkalitolerans. The sequence goes on from NZ_JAXQNN010000002.1 coordinate 833,829, forward strand.
TTTGAAACTCAGACGCCGACTCTCCGTTTCAGGCGGATGCTTTCCGGACGGCGGTCGCCGGGCCAGGCTTCGCCTGCGGGATCTCAGCTGTCCCGCTAATCGTCCCGGAGTCACCGCCTTCCACTTCGAGTCACGCTGTGCTTAATACATTAATGACTTTAGTATATTGTAAGCAACAATCTCAACGCACAGAATTCCGTTAAGCATTCCGCTTATTCTTCCCCTTCATCTCAACAGGGATTGATAAAAACTTAATTCTCTCCATAATTCTTGCAGCTTTGATCGGTTCTTCCTCACCACGCTGTGAATAGGTCAGGTGGTGTTCAAGTCCGTTATAATCGAAATTTGAACTGAAAAAAGTTGGAAGGCCTTCTGCCATCCGGTACTGCAGAATGGTACCAAGCACCTCGTCACGCGCCCAGCTTGAAAGCGATTCTGCTCCAATATCGTCCAGCATCAGAATCGATGATTTTTTCACCGCATCCACTTTTCCTGCGAATGACTGATCTCCAAGGGACTGTTTCATTTCCTTCAGAAATTCCGGGAAATAAAGAATAAAACTTGCTTTATTCTGTTTTTTCAGCTCGTTGGCGATTGCCCCCAGCAAGTAGCTTTTCCCAACACCAAATTTACCGTATAAGTATAGACCTTTATAATGCTCAGGATCTGAGACAAGCTGACTGACAATGTCTTCAGCCATTTGCAAAGCTTTCATTCTTGTCGGGTTATCAACATCAACCTGATCAAAAGTTGCATTTAAGACATCCTTCGGGACATACATACTCTGCACCAGCTTTTCAGTATTGCGCTGCTCCTGTGCTGCGATCTGTCTTGGGCACGGGGCATATTGCATATCGATATAGCCATTTTGAATGATCAGCTTCGGTTCATAGCCTTTCATCGTGTTTTTACATTCTGCCAGGCTTGGACAGTCTGCACATTTTCTTGAACGGGTCATAAATTCATATAATTTGATCATGCCCTGATCAGCGGCATTTGGTGCCAATAGCTGAGCGTTCGCTTGCAGAAAGTTTTGTATTTCAGCATTTGCCGCAATTTCTTTTTTCATCATTTCATATCTTCGTTGAAAATCGTTTGACCCCGAAATACGCCTGATTGTCCGGTTGATCGGATCCATTACTCTTCACCTGCCTTGCGCTTTTTCAATTCACGTTCTTTTAAATATCGTTCACGTTCCTTAAGAAATTCAGGGTCCTCTGCTTCCTCTGTATCATCTGCAGAGGTAAACCAGTCAGGAAGCTTTTCTTTCCGTATCGTTTTTTCTTTTCTTGAAGACTTGCTTCCGCCCGACTTTTTCCACGTCAAATAATTCTTATGTTCTTTCTTCGCTTCAGCCATCGCTTCTTCAGCTGTTTTAATGCCGATCCTTACCCATTGTGAAGCAATCTGCTCTGTAAAGCCTTTTGTCAGCTTCATGTTTGTCCGCAGAAGAACAAACTGAATTAACACATTGATCACTTCATCAGGCAGCTTTTTTTCATGGATCAGATGATCGATCAGCTCAAGCTCTGCATTTGAAGGCTTGACACCTTTTGAGGCATCAATCAGCACCTGTACAGGTGAGCTCTTTTTCAGATACTGAAGTGTCTGATCTTCTGAATCAGGGAGCTTTTGAGCCGCCTGCGTCTGTTCAGCAAAATGCTTTAAAGCAGGTAACGCTGAATTGGTTTTGAGCTGGAAAGAATCACGGCATGCTTTCCTCAGGGCGGCAGTATCAATCTTATCTTCCTCTGTTACTGAAGAGAGGATTGGACTTTTCATTTCCTGCTCCGATAATCCGTATAGCAGTGACAGTTTGACAATCAGCTGCTTCACATCATAAGTCAGTGTTTTTCTGGGCACCATTGCTTCTGATAACCCTGCATATAGCGCATGGAAATCAAACGCCTTAAAATCAGCAGCCACCCCTCTGCTTTCACCCTTAAAAGTGAGTGATTTGCCATCCTCCACTTTCTCCGGCATATGAGGAGCAATATTTGCATCTGAGTAAAAAACGTCCTGAAATGAGCGGGTAACTTCCTCATATGACTGAAGGTTATCATATGAAACCGTAAACCTTTTTTTCAGTCTCTGGAACTGGCTTGCACCAATCTGCCTGTATAAAAAAACGCTGAGCATCGGATCCTCAAAAAATGCCTTGGCACTGAGTGGCGGCTGAACCTGATAAGCATATGATTTTTTGTCACCTGTCTTCAGATAAGTTTTCAGCAGACCCATTCCTTCAAGTCTGATTCTTGCCTGAAAAATACGTTCAAGCGGCACTGACATAAGATCCATTAACGTTTTATGTGTGCGCGGCTCTCCCTCCAGCTGATAGCGCTCAACTTCAAGCCATAATAAGTGATAAAGGCTGATCGCATCTGCTCCAAGAAGAGGCTGGTACAAAAATGACACCAGCTCTCTGTCATGTTCACTTAACTGTCCATTCAGCTGAACTTTATATTCATCTGAGGGCTGTATTTCTTTCCATAAACTCGTCATAAACTCAGACCTTTCATCTTTCCAAATCTACAAAAAAAGAGCAGCTGACTGCTCTCTATTTTCTTTCTTTATTCAACAGTTCTTTCATTTCCTCTATGAAAACATTTAAGTCTTTAAATTCCCGGTAAACAGACGCAAATCTTACATAAGCAACCTCATCTACTGATGAAAGTCTATCCATCACCATTTCTCCAATATCGACTGAAGGAATTTCTGAAATCCCCTGACTGCGAAGCTCTCTTTCAATATCAGATGCAATCTGTTCAAGCTTCTCAAATGGGACAGGCCGCTTTTCACAAGCTTTAATCAAGCCCCGCAGAATTTTGTCTCTGCTGAACTGTTCGCGGATTCCGTCTCTTTTTACCACAATCAGCGGAATCTCTTCAACTTTTTCAAAGGTTGTAAAGCGATACTGACAATCTTCACATTCTCTTCTTCGCCGGATCGACTTTCCATCATCGACTTGTCTGGAATCGATCACTCTTGTTGCGTTTTCATGGCAGGATGGACATTTCATTTCACCAGCTCCACATCGAATCTATTTCCTCTAATGATACTGAAAAAAAGCCGAAATCACAAGGATTCCTCTTACTTTTCAGCCTCCCTCATTTCTTTTGCAAGTGCCTGATAGCACGTTGCAATTTCTTCTTTTAATTTCGGGTAAGCTCCGCCGACAACCATCTGGTCAGTAGACGCTTTCAAATCGAGTGCTGTATGCATCGGTCTTGTACTGACAACGGTTGCAATTAAAAACATTTTAGGACTCTTAGTGCGGGTGATCATAATTTCCCCATGATCTTTTGATTCTGATGAGATTTCATACCCGTCACCCGAAAAATATCTTTTCACTTCATCATATACTTTGTCGAATGATACTTTATAATATCTTGTTTCAAGCTCTTTTTCCTGATGCTTATCTGCCGTTTCACATTCCTGGCTGAACCTTTTAAAAACTCCTTTTAACTTGGCCAACGTGATTCCTCCTCAAGTGTCTATACCTTTAGTTTATCAGATTACATAGAAAATAAAAAAAGAGATGCGAAAATGCACCTCTTTTGTCATATTAACCTGCGTGAACAGTTGATTGTGGTACTTTAACAGGTCCCATACCACGCGGCACTTCAATCGTTTCACGAGTCTCAGCACCAAGTGATTCAGCGATATGATTCGCCGCAACATTTGGATCAAGATCTCCACATGTGTATACATCTATACTCGCATAGCCGTGTTCAGGGAAGCTGTGAATCGTTAAGTGTGATTCTGAAATGATCACGACTCCACTTACACCCTGCGGCGCAAATTTATGAAATGCAACTTCTCTAACTTCAGCACCTGATTTCAGTGCAGCATCTACGAATGTTTGTTCAATTAATTCCATGCTGTTCAACTTTTCAAAGTCACAGCCCCATAATTCCGCTATTACATGACGACCCATTGTTTCCATTGATCGTTCCCCCTTACTGAAAATTTGAACTTACCCGGTTAATCAGACCCTACTGCCACGGGGGAAAGTTAGTCCAATGAGGTCCTAACCCTTTAAGCAGAAGTTATGTTGTGTGAACCGGAATAAGATCACGAAAATCAGTATAAGGTTTTTTGAATGATTTTGCAATGATTTGTTTTTATTTAGAGATATTTCTGCTTTGTTATTAAGGCCGGGCGGTGAGCCCCTCCGGCTTCGCCGTATGGTCTGACCTGTCCCTTTCCGCCGCCTTCTGCTCCGGTCACCCTAATTGCAAATTTAAAGAAGTTAAAACAACAGTGCTTTATTACTCTGTCTCCCAACTTTATAGAGAATTTCCTAGTGTGTAACTGAGCGTAAGGCGGCGACTCCGGGACGATTAGAGGGAAGCTGAGACCCCGCAGGCGCTCTCGCCGAGGAGGCTCAGCAACCTCCGTCCGGAAAGCGTCCGCCTGAAGTGTAGTGCAACGATTTAAAAAGACCAAGACATAATGTCCTGGTCTCATAATGTATTTACGTCTTTGAATTATGAAGCAGTTACTTCTCTCTGTGATTGTTCCATCTGTTTTGCAAGGTGCTGAACAAGATCTACAACACGGCATGAGTAACCCCACTCATTGTCGTACCATGCAAGTACTTTAACTTTTGTTGCACCCATGACCATTGTAGAAAGGCCGTCAACGATTGCTGAGTTCGGGTTTGTATTAAAGTCGATTGATACAAGTGGTTCTGTAGTGTATGACACAATTCCGTTCATTTCGTTTTCTGCCGCTCTTCTGAAGGCATTATTTACTTCTTCAACTGTTACTTCCCGTTTCACATCAACAACAAGGTCCACAAGTGATACGTTTGGCGTTGGTACACGAAGTGCCATACCGTGCAGTTTACCCTGAAGGTTAGGCAAAACTTTACCTAACGCTTTGGCAGCACCTGTTGAAGTTGGAATAATTGATTGTCCGCATGAACGTGCTCTGCGCAGGTCTTTATGCGGGTTATCAATGTTTTTCTGGTCATTTGTATATGCGTGCACAGTTGTCATTAATCCATTTTCAATGCCAAATTCCTGATCAAGAATTTTAGCAACCGGTGCCAGGCAGTTTGTTGTACATGAAGCATTTGAAATCACGTCATGCTCATGGACATTCAGGTCCTTTTCGTTAACGCCCATTACAATCATTACATCTTCCTGTTTACCAGGTGCTGTGAGTACGACCTTTTTCGCACCTGCATCCAGATGAAGTGCCGCTTTATCGCGCGCATTAAATTTACCTGTCGCTTCGATGACAATATCAATGTTCATAGAAGCCCACGGCAGGTTCGCAGGATCCCTGTCACTTACAAGCTTAATTTCTTTACCATTTACAATTAACGCATCCTCTTTCGCAATTACTTCTGCAGCAAATGCGCCATGAGTAGAGTCATATTTAATCAGGTGAGCCAGTGTTTCAGGCGGGTAGCTCGCATTGATTGCTACAATATTAAGTGTATCTTCCATAACCGCTTTTCTAAACACCATACGGCCGATTCGGCCAAACCCGTTGATTGCAATGTTCGTCTTGTTCATGAGGATCCCCCTAATAATGTTATACTTATTTTCAAATTAACTAGCATTAGTATAACATATTAAAAGCGTTTGCAAATACATAATGACAATTTTTTTATAAGATCTTTTATAAGAGTTCGCCTGACTAATCCAGTTAATTTCCGCTCCAGGCAGATGCTTTCCGGGTAGCAGACCAGGCTCCGCATGACCGGTTTCTAAACAAAAAGAGTATCACCCCTTTTAACTTATAAGGTGATACTCTTTTTGAATATAGAACTTTATTATTCAAGGTGTCAGTTTCCAATCTTTAATCAATTGGTGTAGCTGTTCAATGGATTGTTCAATAGTTCCGCTGTTGTCGATTACTGCATCTGCCTGTTCACGTTTTTGTTCGACCGGGATTTGTGAAGCGATTCTTGATGCAGCTTCTTTTTCGCTGAAGTCATTCCGCTTCATCAGACGTTCTTTTTGAACTGCTTCCGGTGCATATACAACCAGCACCTTTTCTACCATCCACTGAAGTTTGCTTTCAAACAGTAATGGAATATCCAGAAATACGGTCTGTTTTCCTTCAGTAAAAGCCTGGTCTTTTTGAGCAAGCATATCTGCACGGACAGCCGGATGGACGATTTCATTCAGCTGCTTCCGTTTCTGTTCATCATTAAAAATGATTTCACCTAATTTCGGCCTGTCCAGCTGACCGTCTTCTGTGAATACTGCATCCCCGAACGTTTCCTTGATTTTCTTGTATGCTTCTTCTCCGGGTTCGACTACTTTTCGTGCCGACTGATCTGCATCAATCACTGTATAGCCCATATTGATGAGTTCATTTGCAATTGTACTTTTCCCTGTGGCAATACTGCCTGTTAACCCAATAATCATGAAAGTCCCCTCACTTTTGACATGTCGTACAGTAGTGCGATGTTCTGCCTCCTACAACAGCTTTTCTAACGGATGCGTGACAAACCGGGCAGACAGATTTCGCATACATCTGCAGGCGCTCCTGCATCCCGCCGGCTTCACCGTTTACATTGCGGTAGTCAGATATACTGCTGCCTCCTGCTGCGATCCCTTCCTGAAGAACATCAACAATGTGTTGAAAAAGTTCCCGTTTCTTTTTCAAGCTGAGACGGTCTGTTCGTCTTTTCGGACTCACGCCTGCCCTGAACAGCGCTTCTGTTGCATAAATATTGCCACATCCTGCAATGACACTGTGATGCATGATAGATTCTTTAATCGGTTTGCGTGAAAATTTCGGAAGCGTCAGCGCAGCCAGAAATCTGATCTCAGCATCTTCATCAAAAGGTTCCGGACCGATCTCAGCCAGTGGAGAGTGTACATCTTCAGACGGCAGAAATCTCATTTCACCAAACCTGCGGATATCTGAGTAAACCAGTTTTTGACCATTTGATAAGCCGAATACGACATGTACATGATTGCGGAACCTGTCTTCCAAAATCTCACCAAGTTCCCCGACGACAAACCAGGCCCCGGTCATCCCTAAGTGAGACAGAATCAGCATGCCTTCTTCTTCCTGTCCCAGCCGGAAAAGGAGATACTTGCTCCGGCGGTCAATGGCTGAAATGTATTTCTTTTCAACAGCGAACTTGAATGCGTCCAGCCCTTCTCCTTTTACCACAGCTTTTCTGCCTGCTTCGTGTGCTTTCATCACAGTTTCAGAAAACGTTACGTCCTCTATTGTGAGTCCTTCAATTTTAGGAGAGAGACCCCTTTTCACATGTTCAACTTCCGGTAATTCAGGCATGTCTCTATTCCCCTTTCCTACTTTGCATCGTACCAGGTGCTGCCATACGAGTAATCGACTTTCAATGGTACTGACAGCTCAACTGCTGACTCCATCACTTCAGGTACGATCTGTTCAAGCTTTTCGATTTCATCCTTCGGACACTCAAAAATCAGTTCATCGTGCACCTGAAGCAGCATACGCGTCTGAAGGTTTTCAGCTTTCAGCCGCTCGGCCATTTCAATCATGGCTTTTTTAATGATGTCAGCAGCTGTTCCCTGAATTGGTGTGTTCATTGCTGTACGTTCAGCAAAGCCTCTCAGGTTGAAATTTCTGCTTGTAATCTCCGGAATATATCTCCGGCGGTGCAGCAGTGTTTCAACATACCCCTTCTGTTTTGCCTCATGAATGATGTCATCCATATATTCTTTCACTTTAGGGTAGCTGTCGAGGTACTTTTTAATAAAGTCAGCAGCTTCTTTTCTTGTAATATCAAGGCTTTGTGACAGCCCATAATCACTGATGCCATAGACAATCCCGAAGTTAACTGCTTTTGCATGTCTTCTCATTCCTGAAGTCACATTTTCTTTTGCGACGCCAAAGACGTCCATTGCGGTTTTTGTGTGGACATCCATCCCTTTATGGAAGGCTTCTTTTAAGCCCTCGTCATCTGAAATGTGTGCAAGTACTCTCAGTTCAATCTGTGAGTAGTCAGCAGCAAACATGACCCATTCTTTTTCAGACGGGACAAATGCCTGTCTGATTTTACGGCCTTCTTCAAGTCTGATCGGGATATTCTGAAGATTTGGGTCAGTTGAACTCAACCGGCCTGTCTGAGTGAGCACCTGATTGTATCTTGTATGAATTTTATTTGAATCATCATGAATCACCTTGAGCAGCCCTTCAATATAAGTCGACTGCAGCTTACCCAGCTGTCTGAACAGCAGGATATGTTCAATGATTTCATGCTCCGGCTTTAACTTTTCCAGAATATCAGCTGATGTTGAATAGCCTGTTTTCGTTTTCTTTAATACAGGAAGCTTCAGATTCTCAAAAAGAATAACACCCAGCTGCTTCGGTGAGTTGATATTAAATTCCTCGCCGGCAATTCTGTAGATATCTGACTGGATCTCTTCAAGCTTTTTCTTAAGCTCCACGCCCATATCCTTTAAACGGTCGATATCAACCTGCACGCCTGTTCTTTCCATTTCAGCAAGAACGGCCGCAAGCGGCAGCTCAAGTTTTTCAAAAAGTTCAAGCTGTTCATTTTTCTCAAGCGCGCTGATACACGTTTCTTTAATCGCATGAATTGTTGCTGCTTTTCTTGCTGTGTGCTGCATCAGTTCATTTTTTTCAGGCACTTTCTTTTTAGCACCTTTGCCGTAAACTGATTCATCTGTCGGCACTGCATCTGCGCCATGACGTTTTGCGATTGAAGCAAAATCATCCGCTGCTTCAGAAGCGTCAATGACGTAAGATGCAATCAGCAGATCAAAGTCTATTCCTTTTAAGTGCATACCTAGACGGTCAAAAGCGACAATTGACTCTTTCGCATCATAGACAGATTTTGTTACGTTCTCATCTTCAATCCATTTTTTAAACACCTCTGATTTTGCTGCATTCTCAGGTGAGATAAAGTACGTTTTTTTATCAGCATGAACAGAGATCCCTAAAATATCTGCTGTGTGGTAGTTCACATCATATAGCTCCACATACAGTTCCGCATGAGAAGGAAGGTCACCGTCTTTGAAGTCTGTTACCTCTTCCCATTCGATATCTTTCAGTTCAATTTCTTCCTCTTCACCGTCCAGCTTATCAAGCAGTGAATTAAACCCTAGTTCCTTATACAGCTTTGTCAGCTTATCGTAATTTACTTCCTGCTTTTCAAGCTCATCCAGCTTGACAGTTACAGGTGCAGTCCTTGTAATCGTTGCGAGCTTCTTACTCATTTCAGCGAGCTGTTTGTTTTCTTCAAGCTTTTCCTTGAGCTTTTTACCGCTCACTTCATCAATTGAGTTCAATACATTTTCAAGCGTGCCGAATTGCTTCAGCAGCTTAATCGCTGTTTTCTCACCGACACCCGGCACTCCCGGGATATTATCTGAGGAATCACCCATTAACCCTTTCATATCGATAATCTGATCCGGCGTAAGACCGTATTTTTCTTCTATATGGGAAGGTGTATATTTCTCAAGGTCCGTAATCCCTTTTTTCGTAATATCCACCCGGATTTTTTCAGACGCTAATTGCGTTAAATCCTTATCGCCTGAAATAACAACTGTTTCAAAGCCGTCTTTTTCAGCCTGTGTACTTAATGTACCGATAATGTCATCGGCTTCATATTGATCAAGCTCATAATATTTAATATTGTGGGCATCAAGTAAATCACGAATGAAAGGAAATTGTTCTGAAAGCTCAGGCGGAGTCTTTTGTCTGCCACCTTTATAGTCTTCAAATGTTTTGTGGCGGAACGTCGTTTTACCGGCGTCAAAAGCGACCATCAGGTGTGTCGGCTTTTCCTCATCCAGCAGTTTCATCAGCATGGTGGTAAATCCGTAAATCGCATTTGTATGTATGCCTTTATCATTGTTCAGTAATGGCAGGGCAAAAAAAGCACGATAGGCAATACTGTTCCCATCGATCAGCATTAATTTTTTCGACAAACCGATCATCTCCTCTATATCAAATTAACCCAGCGGCGGTTTGATCGCTAAAGTTTTGTTTACTAAATCGCTCTATTGAAAGCCCATTGTTGTTTTTGCACAGTTGGTGATTCTCGCTGCAGGGGGCGACTCCTATGGCAGGAAGGGACAGGTGAGGCTTATGGCGAAGCCTGCTGGCTCATCGCCCGGCCATGGAAAGCGTCCCCCTGGAGCGGAGATCACCAGCCTACTTCATAAAAAAAGCTGTTTTCCCTCTTCATTTTAGCATGTCCAAAATGAAAGGGAAAACAGCGGGCATTATTCTGTTATACCTTGAAGAAGTGACGCGTATGGTGAATCAGACGGCAGAATGATCATTGTTTCATCATTTACCGTTGTCTTGTATGATTCAAGTGTTCTATAGAGCTCATAGAACTCCGGGTCCTCAGAGAATGCCTCATTATACATTCTTGCAGCCTCTGCTTCACCTTCTGCACGAATCACATCTGCATCAGCATTCGCCGTTGATAGAAGCTCTCTTACTTCACGGTCTGTATTAGCTTCAATCCTGTTTTTGTTGGCATCGCCTGTAGACAGGTAATCCTGTGCTGTTGCCTGACGCTCAGAGATCATATTCGTATAAACCGCCTGTTCATTTTCTTCAGGAAGGTTTGTCTGTTTCATGCGTACATCAACCACTTCAATTCCAAATTGCTCCTGTTTCAGAAGTTCATTTACCCTCTCAGTAATCCGGTCATTCAAACTTCCCCGGGAGGATTTTTCATCATTAATAATCTGATCATAATCAAACTGACCAAGCTCAGATCTGACAACCGAGTAAATATATTCTTCCATACGTGACTCAGCGTTTATCATCGTACCGGCGTTAGAGATCATGCTGACCGGATCAGTGATACGCCAGACTGAATAGTTATCAATAATCAGTCTCTTTTTGTCTTTTGTATTGATTTCCGCTTCTGACACATCATAGGTCATTTGATACTTAGGCAGTGTTGTCACTGATTGTACAAAAGGAATTTTCGCGTTTAAGCCGGGCTCGTCAATGATTTTAACCACTTCTCCAAACTGTCGTACAACCCGGTATTCACCTTCTTTTACAATGAACACATTTAAAAGTGTCGTAATCAGGAGGAACAGTAATAGACCAATGAGTATGAATACCTTAGTGAATTTCCGCCACTCAATCTCTGTTTTTGGTTTATTAGTTTTCGGCTTTTTATTAAATTCAAAAATTTTATTCTGATCATTGTCCATTTGCAGATTCCTCACTTTCTTCAGTCACTGCGGGCTGCTGCTGACGCTCCGGCTTTAAAGGGAGGTATTTCATAGTATCGCCGTCATCATTCATGATATAGAGCTTTGTACCAGGGAGTACCTCTTCCAATGTTTCAAGGATTAAGCGCTCACGGGTAATTTCAGGGTTATTTTGATACTCGATCAGAATTTCATTAAAGATGGCAATATCTCCTCGCGCCTGTTCGATTCTGGAAGCTCTCTCACCTTCGGCTCTTGAAATAATTGCGTCTTTTTCACCTTTTGCTTCATTCACTTTCTGGCTGCGATATTTTTTCGCTTCATTTTCTTTCGTAATCGCGCCTTCACGTGCATCTGTTACAGCAGTAAATGCCTGACGCACTTCAGCATTCGGGAGTTCAACATCCTGCAGCTGGACTGCCTGTACTGAAACACCGATCTCATATTTTTCAATTAGTGATGCGAGCAGCTCTCTTGTTTCAGCCTCAATTTCCGCCTTACCTGAAGTCAGGGCAGCATCGATTGTGGAGCTTCCGATAATACTTCTGATTGATGCTGACGTTGCATCGTATAAAACTTCCTGTGGATCCTCAGCGTTGAATAAATAATCTTTTGGTTCTGTAATTTTCCACTGTACTACAAGGTCTGCAAGCACGATATATTCATCTCCGGTAATCATCACAGTTTCTTCAGGAAAGGATTTGATTTCTCCATCTTCCTCTTCATAACCGAACTGAAGACTAAATGTTTCCTTAGATAAAATTTCTACTTGCTGTATTGGCCAGGGCAGTTTAAATTTCAGCCCGGATTCTGTAATTGTTTCGTTGGCTTCACCAAATGTCAGAACGAGTGCCTGTTCTGATTCATCGACTGTGTACCATGATGTAAAAAGAACAATTAATAATAATGCCGAACCGACGACAATGCCAATGCCGGCCATGATCCGCCTGATACTCATGTCTATCTTCCTTTCTGTATGTAATAACTTCTATACGTTAAATATTACAAAAAGGTTTCAAGATCTTTTAAGCACAATAGAAAAAGCGTGAACGGGGTCTGTTCACGCTTTTTCTTGGGGTTCCCTGGATGAAGGGGTTTTCACTTAGTATCTTATCAATGAAATATTAAGTCACTGTCATGCCAGTGTAAATTTCATGTAAAGATTCACATTCCTGCTACTTATTCACTTTTAACGGTAATGTGATTGTGAAAACCGTTCCTTTCTCAGGTTCACTGTCTACAGTGATTTCACCGTTATGAACTTCGATGATATGTTTTACAATTGCTAGTCCAAGTCCTGTCCCTCCGGAATTTCTGCTGCGCGCTTTATCCACTCTGTAAAAGCGTTCAAAAATCCGTGAGAGCTCTTCTTTCTCCATACCAATCCCATGGTCTATAAACTGCAGCTGAATTCGATCCTCCAGCTTTTTAGATTTAACGATGACATCCTGATTGGCATAAGAGTACGTTAAAGCATTGGTCAGCAGGTTAATAAACACCTGCTTCAGTCTGTCTGCATCTCCTTCAATCATCAGAGGTTTCTGCAGGTCCAGCTGGATAGAGGCATTTTTTTGATTTGCCTTATGAGTCATCATCATAGAGACATCCTCTAAGGTTTCAGCAATATCGACCTGACCAAGCGTTAACTTGAATCCCTGCTGCTCAACTCGAGAAAGCTCCAGAAGATCCTGAATGAGCATTTGCAGCCTGTCACTTTCTTTTGCGATGATTTGAAGAAATGACTCCAGTGCACCTTTATCATTCATCGCACCATCAAGCAGTGTTTCTGTAAATCCTTTAATCGAAGTAATTGGCGTTTTTACTTCATGTGATACATTGGCCACAAAGTCTTTTCTCATCTGCTCGAGTTTTTTCAGCTCTGAGATATCATGAAACACCAGGACAATGCCCTGCCATGCACTGCGTTCACCGATAATCGGCGCACCATACACTTCAAGGTGCTTCTGAGGAAATGTCTCTTCAATCAGAATCTGTTTTCTGACGCGCTGTTCTGTTAAAAACACTTCTTCAGCAAGCGCATTGACCTGCTGGTTTTTAAAAACGTCCACATAGCTTTCATTTAGGACGTCTTCTATTTTCGAATGAAAGAAAGTGAGGAATGGCCGGTTAACAAGAACAATATACCCCTGCTTGTCAATCATGATCAGACCGCTACCCATGTTTTCAATCAATGTTTTTAACCGATCCTGCTGGACAGACTGCTCACTGACCATTTCCTGAAGGTTTCTTGCAAGAATGTTAATCGCATTGCTTAACATACCTGTTTCATCTGCCCGATCTTCAAATGTCCGCGCCTTATAATTCCCTTTAGCAAGCTGAATGGCCACTTCAGTCGCTGATTCGATCGGCTTTGTATATTGGTTTGTAATTCTGGCACCGATATAAATGATCATCCCAAGCGCGGCACCGAGTGTGATCGCCAATATCAGCCAGATCTGCCGGTATACATTTTCCAGGTTATCAAAAGAAGCGGCAAGAACGACATAACCACTTTCAGAACCTGTTTCCACATTACTGATATAATAAAAGTTTGTATCATCAGTATCCGCCGGGAACCTTACAATACCGTTTGAAGGTCCAGGCAGAGAGTTATCAATCTCATCAAGCATCATCTCATGGTCAATATCTGAGACTGTCTGACCGGAATCGTACACCATTTCAGTATCTTCATTTAAGATTGTGATTCTCGTTTCCAGGACTTCACTCAGTTCATCAAATAATTCAGATCTCAACTCATTAAAAGACGGCTCACGTTCAGTCTGGTTAATCACAATATTCATTTCTTTTTCTATTCTTGAGTGCAGTGCATTCAGATAATAAGATTTCACCAATTCTCCGATGATAATCCCAAGGCCTACCAGCACTAACACAATCAGCGTTATTAATGCAAAGAGCAGCCGGCCTTTAAATGAAGTCAGCCTCACGTTACTTTTGGCTTCTCCATTTTATAACCAAGACCCCTGATTGTTTTAATATAAACCGGCTTTTTCGTATTCTCTTCAATCTTTTCACGTAAATGGCTGATGTGAACATCCACAATACGTGTATCCCCTGCAAAGTCATAGTTCCAGACTGTCTGTAAAAGCTGATCTCTCGTTAATACGCGGCCTTTATTTTCAATTAAATACACGAGTAATTCAAATTCTTTCGGCGTCAGATCAATATGCTCCCCTTTATAGAAAGCTTCATATTGTTCAGGATATACCTTCACTTCCCCAAGCTCGATAAAATCCTCTTCCACCTCAGGTTCTTTTACTTCCAACCGTCCTGACCTGCGGAGGATCGCCTTTACTCTCGCTACAACTTCCCGTGGACTGAATGGTTTTGTCATATAATCATCAGCACCAAGCTCAAGACCGAGTACTTTATCAAACTCCTCATCTTTTGCAGTCAGCATAATGATTGGTATATGAATCTGTTTTTGGCGAAGCTGCTTGCACACTTCAATGCCATCCATTACCGGGAGCATCAGATCGAGCACCAGCAGATCAGGATCTTCACTTTCTACAAGCGCAATTCCTTCAGCACCGTCATATGCCGTTAATACTTCATAGCCTGACTGTTCCAAATTATACTTTAACAGTGTCACAATCGACTGTTCATCATCTACAACCAGTACTTTTTTCTTCATCTTAACCCTCCAGAAGCTAGTATTAACCCCAGATCATCCGATTCCATTATAGTACAAATTCAGCAGGGATGGCGATTTTATTATGTGAATTGTAAAGTATAGATTAGCCGCTGCTGATCTCCGCTTCAGGCGGACGCTTTCCGGACGGTGGTTGCTGAGCCTCCTTAGGCAAGCCTTGCGGGGTCTCAGCTTCCCGCTGTACCGGAGTCGCCGCCTTACGCTCCAATCATCAGCTAAATGGAAATAAATTCATACTAGTTAATTTTCAAAAAAAAGACCTTATAAGAAGGTCTTTTAGAAATTTTCCAGTGCTGAACTGTTAAATTTTTGAAGTTTGTCCGGTGGGCAGACGACGACTGTTCCTTCAATGACTGTGTCTCCGCTTTCATCTGTGCCGCGCACGCTGATTTCAACTTCTGATTTCGGGCGGTCAATGGCTTTAATTTCAAATACATAGTCTACAGTCGCATAGTGGTATAACGGTTTTGGAAAGCTCAGATTGTGACTCTTTATATGAGATCCCGGTCCAGGCATATATTTTGAAACAGCTGATGTCACAAATCCTGTCAGCATGATTGTTGGTACAATCGGTTTTTTATATGAGGTCTGTGAAGCATAGTCGTGCTGAATATAAAGTGGATTTGAATCATTCGTTAATCCCAGAAATAACAGCAGGTCCTTATCTTCGATTTTTTCAGTTAGTGTTAATTTTTCTCCGATTGACATATCTTCAATCTGACGTCCGATCTTTCTTTTTTTCCCCAGTAACATGTTTATTCCCCCTTGATGACTTTGATCATAACCCCTGAGTTTTTTTCAATATTTTTTAATCCTCTGTCTTCATTATAAGTGAAGTATCTTATATTAAGTAAGCTTTTTATCTCACTTTGCAAAAAAGGAACTGCCCGGTTCAGCAGTTCCTCCTCATATTCAAGTTGATGATAATGCACTCATCACACTGCGTACTGAATCTGCAGATTTTTGAAGCTGTGTTTTCTCTTCATCTGTCAGGTCAAGCTCAATGATCTTTTCGATCCCCTTGCCCCCAAGAACTGTCGGCACGCCAAGGTAGATCCCATCAAAGCCGTATTCACCTTCAAGATAGGCAACTGACGGTAATACACGCTTTTGATCTTTTAAGATCGCTTCAGTCATTTCCATCAGAGCTGCAGCCGGCGCATAATAAGCTGAACCGTTACCAAGCAGTGCGACAATTTCACCGCCGCCTTTTCTTGTGCGCTCGATGATTTCCTCAAGACGTTCTTTTGGAATTAATTTTTCAAGCGGAACACCGCCTGCATTTGAATAGCGCGTCAGTGGTACCATGTCATCTCCGTGACCACCAAGTACAAACCCCTGAATATCCTTCACAGATAAACCGAGTTCTTCAGCTACAAATGTATTGAATCTTGCAGTATCCAGTACGCCGGATTGACCAATCACACGTTCTTTCGGGAAGCCGGACTCTTTAAATACTGTATATGTCATCGCATCCACTGGGTTTGACAGTACCAGAATCGTTGTGTCAGGTGAATGTTTCACAATTTCAGCAGTGACTGATTTCATGATTTTTTCATTCGTCTGTACAAGGTCATCACGGCTCATACCCGGTTTTCTCGGCAGCCCTGCAGTAATGATAACAACATCAGAATCTGCAGTGTCAGCATAATCAGATGTACCTTTAATTGTTACGTCATAACCGAACACAGGACCCGCTTCAAGCATATCGAGCGCTTTCCCTTTTGTCGGCCCTTCATTTTGAGGAATGTCTACAAGCACGATATCTCCAAGTTCTTTTTGAGCTAAAAACAATGCAGTTGTAGCACCGGTAAAACCTGCGCCAACTACCGAGATTTTATTACGTGTAAATGCCATTTCTAATTCCTCCCAGTAAAAAATTATGTAGTTAAAGGCCGGCAAATGCCGGCCTGAATGTCTTACATATTTTCAATTAATGCAGTTCCGAATTCAGAGCACTTCACTTCTGTAGCGCCATCCATCAGACGTGCAAAGTCATACGTTACAACTTTAGATGCAATTGTCTTTTCCATTGATTTAGAAATCAGGTCTGCAGCTTCGTTCCAGCCAAGGTGCTCAAGAAGAAGTACACCTGAAAGAATGACTGAAGATGGGTTAACTTTATCAAGACCGGCATACTTTGGCGCTGTACCATGAGTTGCTTCAAAGATCGCATGTCCTGTGTCATAGTTAATGTTTGCACCAGGTGCGATACCGATACCGCCAACCTGTGCTGCAAGTGCATCAGAGATGTAGTCTCCGTTCAGGTTCATAGTAGCTACTACATCAAACTCAGCAGGGCGAGTAAGGATCTGCTGAAGGAAGATATCTGCGATTGAATCCTTCACGATGATTTTGCCAGCTGCTTCAGCATCACTCTGTGCTTTGTTTGCAGCGTCTGTACCCTGCTCATCTTTGATCTGATCATACTGATTCCAAGTGAATACTTTATCTCCGAATTCACGCTCAGCAAGATCGTAACCCCAGCGCTTGAAAGCACCTTCAGTGAACTTCATGATGTTACCTTTGTGGACAAGCGTTACTGATTTACGGCCTTCAGTCAGCGCATAGTTAATCGCTGCACGGACAAGACGCTCAGTACCTTCTTTAGATACCGGCTTTACACCGATACCAGCAGTTTCAGGGAAACGGATATTTGTCGCACCCATTTCATCCTGAAGGAAGTTGATCAGCTTTTTCACTTCGTCTGATCCTTCAGCAAATTCGATACCAGCGTAGATATCTTCAGTGTTTTCACGGAAGATCACCATGTCTGTGTCTTCAGGGCGCTTAACCGGTGAAGGTACACCTTCAAAGTAACGTACTGGACGCAGGCACGTGAACAGGTCAAGCTGCTGACGAAGTGCCACGTTTAACGAGCGGATTCCTCCGCCGATTGGTGTTGTAAGAGGTCCTTTAATTGCAATAAAGTATTCGTTGATTGCATCAAGTGTAGCCTGTGGAAGCCATTCACCAGTCTGGTCAAAAGCTTTTTGTCCTGCAAGAACTTCTTTCCATGCAATTTTCTTTTCTCCGTTATATGCTTTTTCAACAGCTGCGTCTAATACGCGCTGTGCAGAAGCCCAGATATCCGGACCTGTACCGTCACCCTCGATAAAAGGTACGATTGGATTGTTTGGCACCTGAAGATTGCCGTTTGATACTGAAATTTTTTCACCTTGTGTCATAAGTCTTTCCCTCCAAATATCATTGGCCGGGGACTGACGGAGTCCGTCAGTCCCCCAGCGTTATTTACTATTACATCAGTTATCAGTCAGTTTGTAAAATGTTCAGTGAATTTACCGCTTTTCAACCGGTACATATTCCTGCATGCCAGGACCTGTGTATTCAGCTCTCGGGCGGATCAGGCGGTTGTTGGAATACTGCTCAAGAATATGAGCCAGCCAGCCTGATACACGGCTTACTGCAAAGATTGGTGTGAACAGGTCATGGTCAATGCCAAGGCTGTGGTAGACAGATGCAGAATAGAAGTCCACATTAGGTGGAAGTTTCTTTTCAGATGTCACGATTTCTTCAATCTTAACAGACATCTCATACCATTTTGATTCTCCGCGAAGCTCAGTCAGCTTTTTAGACATTTCACGAAGATGCTTCGCACGAGGGTCTCCCTGCTGATATACACGGTGACCGAAGCCCATGATTTTTTCTTTATTTTCAAGCTTTTTACGGATCACAGACTCAACGTTTTCAACTGAACCAATTTCAGTTAACGTCTTCATTACCTGCTCATTTGCTCCACCATGAAGCGGTCCTTTTAGCGCACCGATTGCAGCTGTTACACCTGAGTATACATCTGACAATGTGGCTACACATACACGTGCAGTGAATGTAGATGCATTCAGTTCGTGGTCAGCATGCAGCACAAGCGCTTTATTCATTGCTTCCACTTCAATATCCTCAGGCAATTCGCCATTCAGCATATACAGGAAGTTAGCCGCAAAGCTGAGATCGGCTTTAGGTGCAATCGGCTCCTGGCCTTTACGGATTCGTGCAAAAGCAGTTACGATTGTAGCAATTTTCGCCTGAAGACGAATTGCTTTACGGTAGTTCGCTTCTTCTTCCATTACGTCTGCTTCTTCATCAAACAGCCCCAGTGCTGATACTGCAGTACGGACAGCAGCCATTGGGTGAACCTTATCAACAGGCATTGCTTTAATTTGTGCGATCACTTCATCAGGAATCGCCATATTATCAGCAAGCTGCTGCTTCAGTTCTGCAAGCTCATTTTCTTTTGGCAGGCGCAAATGCCAAAGAAGATAAATGATTTCTTCAAAGCTCGCATTTTCAGTTAAGTCGTCGATATTGTAACCAACGTATGTAAGTGTGTCATCAATAATTGAGCTGATCGATGAAGTAGTTGCTACAACGTTTTCTAAACCTCTCGTTGCTGTCATAAACAAATCTCTCCTTTTAATCTTAGTCTTGTATTTAAAGCCTGACCGGCATTTAAAATACGGCATTGTCATCACATAAAAACTGAGCGGTTGCTCAGTCAGCTGACAGAATGGAATTCGTCATTTCGGATGCGCTTACATTGTCCATTATAATCAATAATCAGAACTTTGTGAATGAAAACGCATTAATTTGCCGGGATTAATTTAATTTGACGAAATTTGACATCATCAGAAAACGTTTGAAACCCACTCGAAAATTTTCATTGCACTATATGCAATTCCCGCTCCAATCAGCGGTCCTACAGCAATTCCGTTAAATAATGCAACTGCAAGGATTGTTCCGAATACCAGCGCAACTGTTATATGCGGGTCCTCCTGTAAAAGTGAAATACCACCTTTTGCGATCAGGGCTACCGCGATACCTGAAGCGAGTGCCACCCACGCATATGGTGACTTTACCGCATCAGTCAGCTCTTTAAACCCGATTGCGCCGCTTGCGATCGGGGCAAGAACAGCAATTGTAATAATCGTGACACCCCAGTTAATTCCCTTCCCCTGAATAAAAGCAAAAATTTTCTCATCAGCACCCGCAACTTTTAATAGGATAAGAAAAAGAACTGCAATCATAAGAGAATTATTTTTAGCAAAAAATCCGATTGCGAGTAATAAAATTAAAAATATCATTGCCGGATTGATCATTTTCATACCTCCATCTTCAAACATTCCAGGCTGTCACGGGAGGACAACTCTGTGTTAAAACGTTGCTTTCAAGTCATCGTCGCGATAATCATTGTATTTCTTACGTTAAAAGTGATATTGATGTATTTCATGCCATTTGCGATCGGGGCACTCCTCTCACTCTTCGTCTATCCAGTTGTCAAAGTTCTGTTCACTTACTTGAAGATACCTTATAAATTGAGCGTTGCGCTTGGATTAATGATGTTATTTATAACAGGACCTCTTCTCATAACCGGCTGCTTTGCCCTTTTGAAAAATGAGATCTTTTTAATGGCAAATCACCTGCCGCAGTATACAAGTGTTCTAATCAGTTCAATCAGGAACATTGTCCAGAGCTTTCCTACTTTCCTTCATGACCTGACACATCCTTACCTGACGCATAAACATTTAACTTTACTGATCAAAGAACTTGAACAGCTGATTCTGAATGCGGGAAAACAGTTGCTTTCAGAGACTTCAAAATTTGCGGGCAACCTTCCGTCGTATTTATTTTCATTTGGTATTGTGATGATTGCGGCATATTACATACTTTCTGATTTTGAGTCCTGGAAAAGTAAATTGCCGAAAAAACTGATTGAACAAATTGAACTGATCCGCGAACTTGGATTGCGTGAAGCAGGATCATATTTTTTATCACAGCTGCTGCTTTCATTGTTTACTTTCATCATTACCTTAACCGGATTGCTCATAATCGGAAACCCTCATCCATTTTTGCTGGCTCTTTTATCAGCAGGACTGGATTTCGTTCCTCTTGCCGGTTCACTGCTGCTTTTTTTACCGCTGACGGTGTTTTATTTTATACAGTCCGGACCGGCTGCTGCAGCTGGAACACTGGTGATTTATATCGTAATCATTGCAGTCCGGCAAATTGCTGAACCTAAAATTGTAGGAGACAGAATGGGGCTGCATCCGTTGGCAGCACTCATTATTTTGTATACCTCTGTCACTTTGCTCGGCTTAAAAGGGCTTATTTTGACGCCTGTTTTTATGATCATGATGGCTGTACTGATCAAGATCAGGCTGTTTACAGCTGTATGGCGGTATATCACAACCGGTGAGCACCCATTTATAAAGCGCTGACTTAAAAAACACACAGCAGCTGCTGTGTGTTATGGTCTGTGAATGATGACATTGCCGTTTCTCATTTTTTTCTGAATCCATTTATAGATCAGCGGCTTCATTAAATTCCTTGTTGCAGGAATTAACAATAAAAATCCGATCGCATCAGTTATAAAACCTGGTGTTAATAACACAACACCACCAATTAAAATACATAATCCATCAATGACAGCATCACCAGGACCACCATCAAATACAGTCATATTCTGTACTTTTTTCAAAGCCTGAAGCCCTTGAGATTTCGCCAGATATGCACCCAGAACACCAGTTAATATGATTAAAAGAACTGTCGGTATAACACCGATCAGGTTACCAGCACTGATCAGAATTGCGATTTCCAGTGCCGGAACAATAATGATTAAAAGCATTAACCATCTCACAAGGAATATCTCCTTTCAACATTACGCGCTGTCTTTATTTTAGCACAGTCTTACATAGAATAAAAAAACCTGAACGGAAATCCGCTCAGGTTTTTTCAATATGATTTACAGTACGCTTGCGTGTCCGTTATAAACCACGCCACGCTCCGCATCAACTGTTACTTCCTGTCCATCAGTGAATAAAGCTGTTGCATTATCCACTCCAACAATAACAGGTAAGCCAAGGTTCAATCCGACTACTGCAGCATGACTTGTCAGTCCGCCTTCTTCAACGATCAGTGCCGAGCACTTTTCGATTGCAGGCATCATTTCTTTATCAGTACCGATTGTAACCAGGATTGATCCCTCTGTTACTTTATCAAGTGCATCATTTGCATTTGAAGCTGTTACAACTTTACCAAAGCCTGATTTGCGTCCGATTCCCTGACCTTTTGCAAGTACATCACCAACAATGTGGATCTTCATCAGGTTTGTTGTACCTGATTCCCCAACCGGTACACCCGCAGTAATCACGACAAGGTCGCCATGCTTAACGCAGCCGCTGTTTAAGCTTTCTGTTACTGCCATATCCAGCATTTCATCAGTTGTTTCAGTCTTAGCACCTACCTGAGGATATACACCCCATACAAGCGCAAGGCGTCTGGAAACAGATGCATCAGCAGTAACTGCAACAATTGTTGCTTCAGGACGGTATTTTGAAATCATTTTTGCTGTATGACCACTTTCAGTTGGCGCAATAATTGCGTTCACTTCAAGGTTTAATGCAGTATGCGCAACTGCCTGACCAATTGCATCAGTCATATTGCGTTCAAAACGCTTGCTGCGCTTAGAAAGGATCGCTTTATAATCAAGTGCTTCTTCAGCTCTTGATGCAATGTTATTCATTGTTTGAACTGATTCTACCGGATAATCACCTGCTGCTGTTTCACCAGATAGCATGATTGCATCAGTGCCATCAAAAATTGCATTCGCAACGTCAGAAGCTTCCGCACGCGTTGGACGCGGGTTGCGCTGCATTGAATCAAGCATTTGTGTAGCAGTGATAACAGGCTTCCCTACAGCATTACATTTACGGATCAGCTGCTTTTGCACCAATGGTACTTCTTCAGCCGGAATCTCAACACCAAGGTCACCACGCGCAACCATCAGGCCATCAGAAACCTGAAGGATCTCATCAATGTTATCTACACCTTCCTGGTTTTCAATCTTAGGAATGATGTTGATTTTTGGAGAACCGTTTTTCTCCAGCAGTTCACGGATTTCCATCACATCAGATGCACGACGGACGAATGAAGCTGCGATAAAGTCTACACCCTGCTCAATTCCGAAAAGAATGTCATTCGCATCTTTATCAGTAATACCAGGCAGATTCACTGATACACCAGGTACGTTCACACCTTTTTTGTTCTTCAATGTACCAGTGTTCATGATTTTCGTTCTGATCTCACCTGCATTTTTATCAACAGATAGTACTTCAAGTCCAATCAGACCATCATCAAGAAGAATTTTAGAGCCTTCATTTACATCATTCACAAGGTCGCTGTAAGTAATAGAGAATTTTTCAGTTGTGCCTACTACTTCTTCCATTGATACGATGATTTCGTTGCCGGCAACAAGTTCAATCGCACCGTTTTCCATCGTGTTCGTACGGATTTCAGGACCTTTTGTATCTAAAAGAATCCCTACGTTCTTACCTAATTTAGCTGCAGCTTCACGGATGTTTTTAATACGTGCTCCGTGCTCATCAAAATCTCCGTGTGAGAAGTTCAGACGCGCTACATTCATTCCAGCTTCCATCAGTTGTGTCAGCTTTTCAATACTTTCACTTGCAGGTCCAATCGTACATACAATCTTTGTTTTTCTCATGTTATACCTCCTGAAATCAATTAAATAGATAGTTCCTGTGATAAGCGGTACAGATCAACGTCTGCTTTGTGCTCCATCTTCAATGCTTCAATAATATCATAGTCAACAAGCTCATTACGCTGAATACCAACAGCACGTCCACCCTTGTTTTCCATTAATAGTTCAACAGCACGTGCACCAAGGCGGCTTGCCAGTACGCGGTCAGAAGCAGTTGGTGAACCGCCACGCTGCATATGACCAAGAACAGATACTCTTGTATCAACACCTGTCTTTTCTTTCATCATTGCTGCAAATTCCCCGCCGGACATAACGCCTTCAGCCACAATAATGATACTGTGCTTCTTGCCGCGCGCATGCCCTTTTTTAATTTTCTCTACAACTTTATCAATGTTGTATGGATCTTCAGGGATCAGAATAGACTCTGCTCCACCTGATAGTCCTGACCACAGTGCGATATCTCCTGCATTTCTTCCCATTACTTCAATGATAAATGTGCGTTCATGAGAAGTAGCAGTATCACGGATTTTATCAATCGCATCAATGACTGTATTCAGCGCAGTATCAAATCCGATTGTGAAATCAGTTCCCGGAATATCATTATCAATCGTTCCAGGTACACCTACACATGGATAGCCATGCTCAGTCAGTGCTTTTGCCCCCATGTATGAGCCGTCTCCACCAATGACAACCAGGCCTTCAATACCGAATTTCTTCAGCTGTTCAATGCCCTTTTTCTGCCCTTCAAGTGTTTTGAACTCTTCGCATCGCGCAGAATAAAGCTTCGTTCCCCCGCGGTGAATAATGTCACCAACAGAACCAAGCTCAAGCTTTTCAATATTTCCAGAGATTAAACCCTGATAACCCTGGTAAATCCCATATACTTCAAGCCCGTGGTAGATGGCTTTCCGGACAACTGCTCTGACAGCAGGATTCATACCAGGAGCATCTCCACCACTGGTCAATACGCCAATTTTTTTCATTTCGATGTTCCCACCTTTAATTGAAAAATTATGTTAACTATTTCACAGAAATAGTGTTCCGAAGTTGGATGTACAAGTCCGTTTTCATCCTTTTAAAAATAACATGAAGACGTTTTGTTCTCAATCATTAGTCTAAGCTCTCACACATTCTTATAAAACTAATAAAAATGTAACCGCTTAACCCTTCATAATTGTACACATTTTAGACACATTATAACCTGAATGTTCCTTTCTTCTATTGTTTACACATTTCACAAAAGAAAAAACCTTTTCAGAAAAGATCTGAAAAGGTTTTTCTATTAAACGGGTTCTTTTGTAAATTCACCAATAGACTGGAATTTGTCATAACGTTGTGCGACAAGTGATTCTTTATCAAATTGGGATAATTCTTTTAATGATTTCAACAGCACCTGATCAATCGCATCCGCCTGTTGTTTAATATCACGGTGAGCGCCGCCTCTTACTTCAGGAATGATTTCATCAATGATACCCATTTCCTTCAGATCCGGTGCAGTGATTCTCATAGATTCTGCGGCCTGTTTTGCAAGCGCTGCATCCTTCCAGAGAATTGAAGCAGCACCTTCAGGAGAAATAACAGAGTACGTTGAATTCTCAAGCATATGCATATGGTTACCGACGCCAAGTGCCAGAGCACCTCCGCTTCCACCTTCACCAATCACGATACAAACGACCGGTACAGTAAGTCCTGCCATTTCAAACAGGTTCCTGGCGATCGCTTCACTCTGTCCGCGTTCTTCCGCTGCCTTACCAGGGTATGCCCCTTTTGTGTCAATGAAACAGATAATTGGACGGTCAAACTTTTCAGCCTGCTTCATGAGGCGCAGCGCTTTACGGTAGCCTTCCGGATGCGGCATTCCGAAATTCCGTTTAATATTTTCTTTCGTATCTTTTCCTCTTTGATGACCGATCACGGTTACAGCATTTCCTTTGTATCTTGCAATCCCGCCAACAATTGCATGATCATCACCATACAGACGGTCCCCGTGCATTTCCATGAAGTCTTCAAAGAGCTCTTCTATGTACTCAAGGGCTGTTGGGCGTTCCGGATGCCGGGCCAGCTGTACACGGTCCCATGGCTTTATAGAAGAATAAACGTCTTCTTCAAGCCGGGAAAGACGGTCTTCAAGTTTAGCGATTTCCTCACTCAGGTCAACTTCCGAGTCAGCAGTGAATGCTTTTAACTCATTGATTTTTTCCCGGAGCTGATTGAGGGGCTTTTCAAACTCGAGTTCATTTACCATGATGATTCTCCTTTCTCATGCAGCGAAAGAAGCACGCTCAGCTTTTCTTTCATTTCTAGACGGGAGATGACCTGATCAAGCTGTCCATGTTCCATCAGGAATTCCGCTGTCTGGAAGTCCTCGGGAAGTTTTTCCCTGATTGTCTGTTCAATAATTCTTCTTCCGGCGAATCCGATCAGTGCGCCAGGCTCTGCAAAATTATAATCGCCAAGTGAAGCGAAGCTTGCAGAAACGCCTCCTGTAGTTGGATGGGTCATCACAGAGACAATCAGTCCGCCTTTGTCGCTGAAGCGCTTCAGTGCAGTGCTTGTTTTTGCCATTTGCATCAGAGATAAAACGCCTTCCTGCATCCTTGCGCCTCCACTTGCGGTAAAGATAATAAACGGAAGACCCTGCTCTTCTGCGACTCTGACCGCTTCTGCAATCTTCTCACCGACAACTGACCCCATACTGCCCATTCTGAATGTTGAATCCATAATCGTCAGTACTGTCTTTTTGCCATCAATTGTACAGATCCCTGTTACAACTGCTTCATTCAAGCCGGTCTTTTTCTTATCCTTCTCAAGCTTCTCCAGATAGTCCGGGAAGCCAAGTGGATTTTCAGAAGACAGCTGCTGGTTGAATTCCTGAAAAGAGCCTTCATCTGCAAGGCATTCAATTCTTTCTGCCGCATTCATCGGGTGATGATAACCGCACTGCAGACAAACTTTCTGATTTTTATAGATTTCTTTTGTATAGATGATTTTTTTACATTTCGGACACTTCGTCAATATTCCTTCCGGTACATCGTTTTTATCATGTTCAGATGGAATCGTTGCGTATTTTTTCTTTTTTGCAAATATATCCTTCAGCAACCTGTCTTCCTCCCTAGTCATTTTTCTATATTTGTGATCAGCTTCATCGACTGTTCAATATCTTCTGATAGTAAATGCTGATAAAATTCATCCATTAACTGATCTGTCAAAGGAATCTGAACTTGATTTTCAGCATTGTGAAAATCATTCAGGATCAGCCAGATTTTCACGTAAAGCTGATTCCCGCCGGCTTCAACCAATTCTCTTTTCAGATGTGTAAATAACTTAAGCTCTGACTTTTTATATTGAGAAGAGATATGCTCAAACAGATGCATTCTTTCCTCTTTTGGTGCAGCCAGCACCCTTCTGAAGGCATCCTCTTCAAGCCATGTTTTCACTTCAGCCACATCACTGACTGCGCGGCTCTCCTGTAAAATAAACATGCCCAGCAGGTCAATCAGGTGGTGGTCTCTGAAATCTCTGAGAAAAGTGCCTTCTCCCCGCCTTGTTTCAATTAATCCAAGCAGTTCAAGCGCTCTTAACGCTTCCCGGACAGAAGAGCGTGCAACGCCGAATCGCTCCGACAGTTCACGCTCTGATGGGATTCTGCTGCCAGCCGTAAGACGGTCTTCTCTGATCATATCCCTGATCTGATGGACAACAGATATATATCTTTTATGTTCAATCAAATGCCTGTCACTCGCTTTTTCCAATTTGAGATAAGCGCGCAGTTTTCTCTCTGACTTCTTCCGGATCCACTTTTATTCTCGCTACACCTGTTTCCATTGCCGCATTTGCAACACGGGAAGCAACAGCCGGTGCAACCCGCGGATCAAAAGGTGCCGGGATTACATAATCAGCATTCAATTCATCTTCAGAAATCAGTGAAGCAATTGCTTCTACTGCAGCAATTTTCATCTTTTCATTAATATGAGTCGCTCTCACATCCAATGCCCCTCTGAAGATCCCCGGGAAAGCAAGTACATTGTTGACCTGGTTCGGGAAATCTGAACGGCCTGTCCCAACCACACTTGCACCATTTGCTTTTGCAAGTGCCGGCATGATCTCGGGAACAGGATTCGCCATCGCAAAAATAATCGAGTCATTGTTCATTTTCTGAACCATTTCCTCTGTCAGTGCACCTGCTACTGATACGCCGATAAAGACATCAGCACCTTCAATGACATCATCAAGTGAGCCATCAAGACGTTCTCTGTTGGTGATCTTCGCGACATTATGCTTGACTTCATTCATTCCATACGGACGTCCTTCATAGATCGCACCCTTGGAATCACACATAATGATATCTCTTACACCATAACTGTATAAAAGCTTAATAATCGCAATCCCGGCAGCTCCTGCCCCGTTCATAACGACTCTGATTGAAGAGAACTCTTTATTTGTGATCTTAAGTGCATTTACAAGACCGGCTACCGTAACAATGGCTGTTCCGTGCTGATCATCGTGAAAAATAGGGATATTCGTTTCTTTTTTCAGACGCTCTTCAATTTCAAAGCATCTTGGTGCCGCAATATCCTCAAGGTTTACACCGCCAAATGTCGGCTCCATCAGTTTCACTGTTTCTACAATTTTATCAATCTCTGTTGTATTGAGACAGATCGGAAAAGCATCAACGCCTGCAAAGCTTTTAAACAGCACTGCTTTTCCTTCCATTACCGGCAGTGAAGCTTCCGGCCCGATATTTCCAAGACCGAGTACTGCTGTACCATCAGATACAACTGCAACCATGTTCCCCTTCATTGTATAATCATATACCGTCTCCGGCTTATCATAAATTTCTTTACATGGTTCTGCTACACCAGGTGAATATGCGAGGCTCAGTTCCTCGGCATTCCTCACTAATACTTTTGATTTCGACTCCAGTTTCCCCTGGTTCACTCTGTGCATATGCAGTGCTTCATCTCGTAATGACAAAGAACTTCACTCCTATTTTTTGGGTTACCCCTTTATTTAACAATTGGTCAGACCACATTCTTATTCACTATAACAAAAACAATTCAACATTTGCAATTTAATGTTCGACTACATTTTCACTTCCAACCAGCTGAATCAGTTTATCCAGAAGGTCTTTTCCGGGTTTCACACCATCAATATTCAATTTTCTTTTACTGCCGGACCCCGCATCGTATACAACGACCGGTGTGCCGCCGGGAAACTGGCTGCAATACCTTTGGATCATTGCAAACGTGTCTGCTGATTCCATCGTGTCAGGAATTCTTAAAAAAAGTGTTTTTGAATTTTTTATTCCATTATATTGTTCAGCCGGAACAGCATGCTGAACCACAAATTGATTTTTCCCATTTCGTTCTTCTATTTTACCGGTCAGTACTGCAGTCAATCCTTTTTGGATCACTGAAGATTGTTTTCTGAATACATCAGGGAACACAACCCCGTCCACATCACCGGTTTCATCACTGAGTGTGATAAAGCACATATTTTCACCTTTTTTTGTTCTGATCACACGGACTTCATTGATAAAAGCACCAATGATCCCTTTCATGCCCGGCGCCGCTTCATCAATCCTGATGGCACCTGCGTGTTCAAGCATATCTCTGTAAACAGATACAGGATGAGAAGATAGATAAATACCCAGCACTTCTTTTTCACAGGCTAATTTCTGATCGGCCGGCATAGGAGAAGCTTTCGCGTGTTTCGGCTTGATATCGAGATCTTCAAACAGGCTTCCTTCTCCCTGAACGAGACCTGCATGGTTAATCGCTATTTCAATGGAAGCAAGCAGAACGGACCTGTCCTGACCAAAACCATCAAGCGCGCCTGAAAAAATGAGCGGCTCAAGCAGCTTGCGATTGACAAGCTTCGGGTTCAGCCTGCTGCACAGATCAAAAAAGTCACGGAAAGGCTGTTCCTGCCTCACACGTATAATCTCTTCTGCTGCAGGTTTGCTGACCCCTTTTATCGCACTGAGGCTGTATATGATTGCGCCATTCTCCCCTTTAAAGTAGCGCATGCTTTTATTAATATCAGGGGGTGTGATCTGAATGGACAGCTTTCTGCATTCTTTAATGTATTGGGCTGTTTTGTCTTCATTACCAGTGGCAGTAGTCATCAGTGCGGCCATAAAAGCGACCGGATAATGCGCTTTTAAATAGGCGAGCTGGTAACCGATTTTACTGTAAGCTACTGCATGACTTCTGTTGAATCCATAGTCAGCAAATCTGACAATCAGGTCATAGAGTTCATTTGCTGCCTGACTGGTGTATCCCTTTTTTACAGCACCATCAGTAAATCTTTTTCTTTCACGGTCTAGGTCCTGTTTATTTTTTTTACTCACTGCTCTCCTTAATACATCCGCTTCACCCAGAGAGAATCCGGCAAACCTAGAGGCGATCTCCATGATCTGCTCCTGGTACACAATAATGCCGTAAGTAGAGGATAAAACAGGTTTAAGATCTTGATGAATATAAGGAACTTTTTCATGACCATATTTTCTTTTGATATATTGGGGAATGAATTCCATCGGTCCGGGACGGTTTAAGGCATTCACGGCAACAAGGTCTTCAAACTCTGATGGCTTAAGCGTCATCAGCACTTTCGTTACCCCTTCAGCTTCAAATTGAAAAATCCCGCTCGTCCATCCTTTTCCCAGCAGTTCAAATGTAGCCCTGTCATCTGAAGGAATCTGTTCAATTTTAAAATGAGGCTCTGTTTGTCTCACTGTCTGAATGACTCTATGTAAAATGGTCAGATTCCGGAGTCCGAGATAGTCCATTTTCAATAACCCGATTTCTTCAAGTGCACCCATTGGCCACTGCGTAATGTGCGCGTATTCAGTTCCTTTTTGAAGTGGTACTACTTCAGCAAGCGGAACGTCACTGATGATGACACCTGCTGCATGGACTGAGGTATGTCTCGGCAGACCTTCGAGCTTCACCGCTGTTTTAAACCATTCTTTATATCTTTCTGACTGGTTAACAAAACGCTGAAGTGACTGAGACTGCTGGTAAGCTTCTTTCAAAGTGATGCCATGTATGGAGGGAATTGATTTCGAAATCACTTCCATTTCCCCTGAACTCATTCCGTAAACTCTGGCCATATCTCTTGCCACTGCTTTTGCAGAAAGTGTTCCGAACGTGGCAATCTGCGCTACTTTTTTCCTGCCGTACTTTTCTGCTGTGTATTGAATCACTTCATCGCGCCGGTCATCTGGAAAATCGAGATCAATATCCGGAAGCGTGACCCGCTCAGGATTCAAAAAGCGTTCAAAAAGCAGCCGGTGTTCAATCGGATCAACATGAGTGATATACAATACATACGCTGCCAGTGAACCTGCCGCTGATCCACGGCCCGGTCCCGCCAGAATGTGCTGCTCCCGTGCAAACTTCATGACGTCCCAGATAATCAGGAAATAATCATTAAATCCCATCCGGTCGATTACATCCAATTCATACTGCAGTCTTTTCCGGTATTCATCAGTGATATTGACTACCCGCTTTTTCAACCCTTCCTCACAGAGATGTGCCAGCACTTCTTTTTGCGTCACATCTTCAGGTACCGGAAAAACAGGCAGGTGTGAGGATGAAAAGTCAATTTTCACATTACAACGCGAGGCAATGTGATACGTATTTTCAAGCGCTTCCGGAAAATCAGACAACTGCTGTTCAACTTCTGTCGGGGAAAGAAAATGAAATGTTCCCTCCAGGTTGACTTCATCAACTGTCAGCCCGGCTCTCAGGGCAGTCATTGCTTCATAAGCTGTTTTATCCTCCGGCTCGCTGTATCTCACTTCAGAAGTAGCGGTTAAAGGAATACCGGTTTCCTCAGCCAGAGTCTTAATTAAGCCGATGAGCTCCGCGTCCTCTTTCCGCTGGTGATGAGAAAGTCCGAGATAAAAGTGTTCAGATCCCATCAGATGCCGGAGATTGATTGCGCTCGCAGCCGCTTCTTCGGTTTGACCGCGCATGAGTAGCGTTTCAATCTCACCGTCGCTCCCGGGCGTAATGGCAATCAGCCCGGCTGAATAAGCTTTCAGCCATTTTTCAGGGAGCGGGTTTCCTGTCGTTGAGATCGCACTGGAGATTTTCATCAGATTCTTATATCCCTCACCGGTTTCTGCAAGTAATATCAGCGGAAATGATTGTTCATCATTTCTGCTGATATCAGCTTTCAGCCCGATAATCGGTTTGATTCCTTCTTTTTGACAGGCTTTATAAAAAGGGATCACTCCATACATCGTATTGTGGTCTGTCAGAGCAAGTGCAGACAGCTTTTCACGCTTCGCCAGTGCGACCAGCTCTGATATGGAAATCGTACTGCTTAGTAAACTGTAGGCACTTGTAACATGCAAATGAGTAAAAGCCATCCCTGATCCCCTTTCATCACTTTTTTAACGGTATTCTTTGCAGATTGCTTCAAGCTTTTCAATGACTTCCTCAGCTTCATCCCATTTATAAATGGAAGCACCGGCTGCCACCGGGTGACCGCCGCCGTTATATTGCTTTGCAAGCTCATTCACGATCGGTCCTTTTGAGCGCAGGCGGACCCGGATCTCTTTTTCCTCTTCAATGAAAAACACCCAGGCGCTGATCCCCTTCACACTGCCAAGCGTACTGACAAGAAGTGACGCCTCAGATGGTGCTGCATTAAATTCAGCAAGCTTTTCTTTTGTTAATTTCACATGGGCTGCGCCATTTTCTGACATGTGGAAATTTTGCAGCACATATCCCTGTAGCTTTAAAACGTGAGCGTCCATTTCATAAAGTGAATTGTAAAGTGCTGATCTTTCAAAGTCATATTTAATCAGTTCACCAGCGTAATCAAAGGTTTTCTGTGTGGTGCTTGGATATAAAAAGCGCCCTGTGTCCCCGACAATTCCCGCATAGATGAGTCTTGCAGCAGCATCAGACATTTTTAATCCTTCATCTTTTCCGCTTAAATAAAGTTCGTAGATCATTTCACTGGCTGAACTTGCAGAAGTATCTACCCATAACAGATCGCCATATGCATCCTCATTCGGGTGGTGATCGATTTTAATTACCTTTGCACCGTTCACATATCGCTGATCATCAATTCTGTCTGTATTTGCAGTGTCACACACAATAATCAGCGCATCCTCGAAATCTTCATCTTTTAATTCGTCAAGTTCGTGTAAAAACGTAAGTGTCGGCTCCGGTATACCTGTTGTATATACTTTCTTATCCGGAAAAGAGGCTTTAATGATTTCAGCAAGTCCAGCCTGTGACCCATATGCATCAGGATCCGGTCTTACATGTCTATGTAGTATAATTTTGTCATATTGCTTAATTTGTTCAATGATTTGTTCTTTCAACGTCTGTCACTCCCTGAATTAGTGGAATTTAACCTGATAAGCCATTACAATAATAGTAGTTTATTATTGGAGGAATCAAAATGGCAATCTTAGTTTTCTTGATCATTATGTCCGGAGTTGCTTATTTCTATTTTAAAACAAAGCAGATCCGTACGCCCCGTCCCGTAGAAAAAGCCTGGCAAAAAAGCCGCGCAGGAATGGCGCTTGGTGTTGGAATGGGGCTCATCGGGCTGAATACACTTTTTCTATTTAACTTTGAGCTGGCAACTGACCTGATTTTCACTTACATCGTTGCACTTGTATTTATGATCGTCGGCTTCTCGAGTGCATGGATTCGCTATAAAGCCTATAAACATTATACGCCTTTACTGGTGGAAGAAGAAAATAACTGGAATCAATAATTTAAAATACATTCAGCTATGTTAAAAATTGTTGGCTGGTAGTTTCCGTTACAGGCGGACGCTTTCCGCGGCCGGACCGGTGAGCTCGCAGGCTTCGCCGTGCTTGATCTCACTGGCCCCTTCCTGCCGCAGGAGTCGCCGCCTTTCACTCCAACTACCAGCTGTGAAGAAACAACAATAAAGCCTTATATCTAAGTGCAGCAAAACGATTGAAGAGGATGAAACACTTCTGTGTCCCATCCTCTTCATTATTTTTCAAGCAGCTGACACATCATCATTGCTTTTCCAACAAGGTTTCCCTCACTGAAAACCTCAACATCCACTTTCCCGAATTTACGTCCGACATCAAGTAACTTAGGTGCGATTTCAAGCGTGCTTTCCATCTGAACCGGCTTGATAAAATAAATGGTGATGTTTTCAACAACCAGATCGCTTCGTTTGTATTCTTTCAGCAGCTGGTTCGCTGATTCAGTGACTAATGTGGTAAAAACACCATATGAAATCGCGCCTAGATGATTAGTCATCTGCGGCGTCACTTGGAAAGTCTGGCGTTTATTTTCAGTTTTTTCAACCTGCAGCTCTTTTAAAATGAGGTCATCAATTGTTTCACCCATTTGAGGCTGCCGCTGAATCATCTGCATCGCTTTCAGTACATCCTGTCTGCTGATTACACCCTGAAGCTGGTGTGATTCATTTACAACCGGTAAAAGCTCGATCCCTTCCCAGATCATAATATGGGCAGCAGAGGCTACACTTGTCTTCGCATTCACCGTCAGCGGGTATTTTGTCATCACTTTTTCAAGAAGTTCATCTTTTCCCCTGCCGAGAATGTCTTTTGCGGTGACCATCCCCGTCACTTTTAAAGATGTGGCATCAACAACCGGAAAACGGCTGTGCTGCGTATCTTTATTTAAATCTTCCCACTCCCTGACAGTTGACTTGGAGGTCAGATAATAGGACTGTTCAAGCGGAATCAGGATATCATCCACAAGAACGATTTCTTTTTTAATCATCTGATCATAAATCGCCCGGTTAATCATTGCTGCAACAGTAAAGGTATCATAGCTTGTAGAAATGACAGGAAGCTCAAGCTCGTCTGCGAGTTTTTTTACAGGTTCTTCAGCATCAAATCCACCTGTAACCAACACAGCCGCTCCGGCATTTAACGCATATTCGTGCGCCTTTGTTCTATTCCCGACAATCAGCAGGTTGCCGGCTTCTGTATATCTCATCATGGCTTCAAGCTTCATTGCCCCTATTACGAATTTATTCAGGGTTTTATGAAGCCCTGTCCGCCCTCCGACTACATGGCCGTCTACGATATTAACGACTTCTGCATAAGTAAGCCGTTCGATATTTTCACGTATCTTTTTTTCTATTCTGATGGTCCCGACCCGTTCAATTGTACTGACCATGCCTTTATTTTCTGCTTCTTTTATCGCCCGGTAGGCTGTGCCCTCGCTGACTGCCATATGTTTTGCTACCTGTCTTACGGATATTTTGTTTCCGACAGGCAGGGATTCTATATGTTGTAGTATTTGTTCATGTTTTGTAGCCAATCGCTAATCCCCGCTTTCTGATTCCTGCATTCGTTCCTTTATTATAACCGTAGTGGTAAGAAAGGTTCAAATCGGTGTTGGACATTATAAGATAGCTTATGATCATTTGGCTGAGGGTTGGAGCTGTGCATCTAAATAAATGGCTTTGTTAAAGTTGGCTGTTGATTTCCGCTTCAGGGGGACGCTTTCCGTCGGTGGACCGTTTTTTGGTCCTGTCCTTGAGCCCGCAGGCTTCGCATAGGCCTCACACGTCCCTTCCTGCGAGCCGCCCTCTTACGCTCCAATCACCAGCTGTGCAGAAACAACAATGGACTGTAACAAAGCGAAATAAATACATCTCGACAAAATAAAAAGATGCGTAGGTTACGCATCTTTTAGTCAACTTATAATTCCACATGATCTCCGGCATGCATCATTTTGCCCTGGCCGTCTTTGAGCATGTTGATGAATTTTTCAGGATCCTGTTTGATTGGCGGGAATGTGTTGTAGTGAATCGGGACGACATGTGTTGCCTGTAGCAGTTCTGCGGCGTATGCGGCATCTTCCGGTCCCATTGTGAAGTTGTCGCCGATTGGCAGAAATGCGATGTCAATCGGATGTCTGTCACCAATGAGTTTCATATCGCCGAAGAGTGCGGTGTCACCGGCGTGATAGACCGTTTTTCCCTCAGCCATGAAGAGTACTCCTGCCGGCATGCCAGTGTAAATAATCTGATTGTCTTCAGTTGTATAGGATGAACCGTGGAATGCCTGAGTGAATTTTACTTTTCCGAACTCAAATTCATATGCTCCTCCAATGTGCATCGGGTGAGTTTTTAATCCCTGCATTTCCATATAATTTGCCAGTTCAAATGGCGCG
Source organism: Jeotgalibacillus haloalkalitolerans (assembly GCF_034427455.1). Taxonomy (NCBI): domain Bacteria; kingdom Bacillati; phylum Bacillota; class Bacilli; order Caryophanales; family Caryophanaceae; genus Jeotgalibacillus; species Jeotgalibacillus haloalkalitolerans. The sequence continues at coordinate 869,346 of NZ_JAXQNN010000002.1, forward strand.
ATGACCAGTGCATCACTCCGTTTAGCAATCTCTACTGTGTCACCGACGTGGTCGTTATGTCCGTGTGTCAGGATAATCACATCAGGGTTCTGATCGTCTGCATTCAGGTCTGTCTGTTCGTTGCCATTGATAAATGGGTCAAGCAGAATCGTTTTGCCGTTTGTTTCAATTTTAATAATTGAATGTCCATGGTAAGAAATTTTCATCTTCATTCCTCCTAGGTTACGGTTTCTCCCTCAACTTTTCCCTTCCTTCAATTCATGAAACATTTACATGTGCAAAAGATAGTGATAATTTTGAACTGACTGAAATTGAAAGGATGATTCATATGATCGAAAAAATCCAGGCATATTTGAAAGATGAACAAATAGACTGCGCTTTTTTAACTTCTACTGAAAATGTGACATATACAACAGGGTTTAGAAGTGACCCGCATGAACGATGGCTTGCAGTATACATACCGGCAGACGGCGACGCGATTTTAATCTGCCCGGGGATGGAAGTTGAGGATGCAAGAGGAGCAGGCTGGGAAGGCTCAATCATCGGATACAGTGATACTGAAAGCCCCCTTGAACTGCTGAAGGCTGGAGTAAGCGGGTTTAAGCGGGTTGCAATTGAAAAAAATCATCTGACAGTTGAAAGACTGGAGCTGTTTCATCAGGTATTTGGTGAGTGCCAGGTTCATGCAGCTGAACACATGATGAATGACATGCGCGTCATAAAATCAGATGAGGAAGTGACGCTCCTAAAAAAAGCAGCAGAGCTTGCTGACTTTGCAATTGAGACTGCATGCAGCGAACTGGAGGAAGGGAGAACTGAGCTTGAAGTACTGGCAAAGGTTGAATATGAACTGAAGAAAAAAGGCATTACGGAAATGTCATTTTCTACAATGGTGCTGACAGGTGAAAATGCTTCTTCCCCTCATGGCACGCCGGGTGACACCAGAATTAAAAAAGGTGACCTTGTGCTGTTCGACTTGGGGGTTGTCTATAAAGGATATTGTTCTGATATCACAAGAACCGTTGCTTTTGGAGAGATTTCAGATCAGCAGCAGGAGATTTATAAAACTGTGCTCAAAGCTGAAATGACAGCTCTTGAAATGGTGAAGCCAGGCGTAAAATCCAGTGATCTCGACCTTGCAGCGAGAAAAGTCATCGAAGACGCAGGTTATGGGGACTATTTCCCACACAGACTTGGTCATGGCCTGGGATTGAATGTGCATGAGTATCCATCTATTACATCTGAAAGTGACATTGTACTTAAAAAAGGTATGACATTTACAATCGAGCCGGGGATTTACTTACCTGGTGTTGCAGGAGTAAGGATTGAAGACGATGTGCTTGTGACAGAAAACGGATATGAGACATTAACGAAGTTCCCGAAAACACTGCAGACATATTAAGCAAATGCCAGGCGTGACAGATTGCAGAAAATATATGTTTATAGAATCAACAGGGATTTATCTGAAACTGTACGACCATAATTGCACATCTGTATCTGCACACTCTTTAACGAAACGCTTTGATAAAATCCATTTTTGTTTTTGCACAGCTGGTGATTGGAGTGGAAGGGGCTGCGGCAGGAAGGGACAGGTGAGGCTTATGGCGAAGCCTGCCGGCCACGGAAAGCGTCCCCCTGAAGCGGAGATCAACAGCCAACTTTATCAAAGCCTAAAAAAGCACCCGACCGTATGTAACGGCCGGGTGCTGATTTATCTTAATGAATTAATAATTCTCTCACGTTTGCATACTCAAGACCATGCGCTTCAGCTACTGCATTATATGTAACGTAGCCATTCAGCGTATTAATTCCGCTCATCAAAGCTTCGTTATCAATGCATGCCTGACGATAGCCTTTATTTGCAATCTGGATACCATACGGCACTGTCACGTTTGTCAGCGCAATTGTAGACGTACGCGGTACTGCACCCGGCATATTTGCAACTGCATAATGAACAACACCGTGCTTTGTATAAGTAGGGTTATCATGCGTTGTGATTTTATCAGTCGTTTCAAAAATTCCACCCTGGTCGATCGCAATATCAACAACAACTGCACCAGGCTTCATCGCCTTGATCATTTCTTCACTCACTAATTTAGGTGCTTTCGCGCCAGGAATCAGCACTGCACCAATGACAAGGTCAGATTCAGCAACGCTTTCTGCTATATTTAACGGATTAGACATTAATGTTGTCACATCTTTACCAAACAGATCATCCAGCTGACGCAGTCTTTCAGGATTCAGGTCAAGGATCGTCACATCTGCTCCAAGTCCTACAGCCATTTTGGCAGCATTCGTTCCTGCTACTCCTCCGCCGATGACAGTGACTTTCCCTCTCGCTACACCCGGTACGCCTGCAAGCAGGATACCCATACCACCATGAATTTTCTCAAGGAACTGCGCGCCAATCTGTGTTGACATTCTGCCCGCTACCTCACTCATCGGTGTTAATAGTGGAAGTGAACCATTTGGCAGCTGAACCGTTTCATATGCAATCGATACAACTTTATTGTCGATTAATGCTTTTGTCAGCTCCGGCTCCGGTGCAAGGTGTAAATAGGTGAACAGAATTTGCCCTTCACGGAAATAACCATATTCGCTCGCGATTGGTTCTTTTACTTTCATCACCATTTCACAAGCCCATGCATCAGCAGCTGTAGGTGCGATCTGTGCACCGGCAGCAGTATAATCTTCATTCGTAAATCCCGAACCAAGACCTGCGCCATCTTCAACAAGTACTTCATGACCCTGATTAACGAAATGATAAACGCCTGATGGTGTAATCGCCACCCGGTTCTCATTATTCTTTATCTCTCTTGGAATCCCGACACGCATGTATATTCCTCCTAAATCCAGAAAATTTTAAACACCCTTTTTGCAGTTCCATTTTAACAAATCGCCTATCCCTTGTCCCTACTTATTTTACACTTCTAAATTGATTAATAATTCGCACATTTTGAAAACGTTTTCGCTATTACACTAATGTGTTAAAATGACGATATTCTATAAACGGGAGACATATTATGACAACAGCTGTAAATAAAAAAAGAATTCAGATTGAAACGATTGGTTTGTCAGAGGTGCCGGAATCTGAAAAGAAAACGCGCTGGTTTGATTATGCATTTATACAAATGGCGTTTTCAGTGAACACAGGTAATGTCCTCGTGCCCGCTCTGGCTGTCACTGCAGGTGGTCTGTCTGCAGGTACTGCCATAAGCTCAACGCTGATTGGTGCAGTCTTAGCATTTATACTGGTTTCAATTCTCTCACTGCCTGGTGCACGCTACGGTCTTCCTGCACAATATGTTATTCGGACGATGATTGGAAGCAAGCTTTCTATGTACTTTGCTTCACCTGTAAGATCACTTACGTCTTTATACTGGTTCGCTGTTCAGACGATTGGCGGATCAATTGTTGTACAGTTTTTACTAAATGAATTTGCTGGAATCCTGATTCCTTTGTATGTGCTCGCTCCTCTTTTTTCTATCATTATGGCGGTACTTGCATTAATTGGGTTTGAAGCTGTTAAGAAAACCATTAAATGGTTTATTCCGTTATTATTTCTCAGTCAGCTGCTGATGCTTTTCCTGATTATTGATTTGATTGCTGCTGACACAAGTGTATTATCCCGGGGTGAATTCTCGATCGGCACCTGTTTCTTTTACGGCAGCCTGGCCTTTATGCAATATGTCTCAGGCGTCAGTGCATCCTCTGATATCACCCGTTATGCAAAATCTCCTAAAGAAGGCTTTATCGGTGTGCTGACTGGAAATATTGCAGGATTTGCAGTTGTAGCTGTACTTGGTGCTTTATTTGCTTCAGCGTTGCAGTCTGTTAATCCGTTTGTATCAGCAAGCATGCTGACTGATTCAAATGCTGCGATCGTTCTGATTGCTGCCGGCGCAATTATTTCAATGATTTCCATTAATCTCAGCAATGCTTATACCGGCGGGTACAGTCTTTTAAATGCGCTGCCTTCCCTCGGGCGCGTTAAAAGTGCTGTCGTGTTTGGAATCGCAGCAACTGCACTCAGTCTGTTTCCGGGGATCGTTGAAGAAGCAGAAACGTATATCTCTCTGCTTGGCGCAGCAATTGTTCCTTTATCCGCAGTCATCATTGCTGACTATGTAATGGTTAAAAAGATGAATATCACAAAAGACCATTTAATCCGTCTTACGGCCGGAAGTCATTCAGCAAATTTATCTGCGTTATTTACTGTTTTATTATTTGTACCTGTTTACTTTTTAATTCCTGATACATTATCGCCTGGTTTAATTGTATTTACAGCCGCATGTGTCTTTTATACTGTTTTACAAAAATTAGTCACAAATCGATCAGAAATTTCTCACAATTAGCAGGAATATTGACACGATTCGGTGTAATATATAAGTAAAGGAGGCGATCAAAATGACATTAAGCTATGACCACATTCTTGTTGCTGTAGACGGCTCTAAGGAAGCGGAGTGGGCTTTTAAAAAGTCAATTGATATCGCGAAAAGAAATGATGCAACGCTGAACCTGCTTCATGTAATCGACACTCGTTCATTTGCGGTTGTTGAAGCTTACGACAGAAGTGTTGCTAAAAGAGCAGAAACATTTGCTGAAGAAATGCTGAACGATTACAAGAAAGAAGCGGAAAGCAAAGGTGTTGGAAAGGTTAATGTATTTGTAGAATACGGTTCTCCAAAAGTGCTTGTTCCAAAAGAATTTGCACAAAAAGTTGAAGCAGACCTGATCATTTGTGGCGCGACTGGTCTTAATGCGATGGAGCGCTTCCTGATCGGAAGTATCTCTGAACATATCGTACGGGCAGCAAAGTGCGATGTGCTTGTTGTTCGTACTGACCAGCCTCCGGAAAAGGCAGCAAAAGATCTGGATATTTAATGATTAAAAGAGAGAACCACTAAAGGTTCTCTCTTTTTTGATGATTAGGCTTTCACATGATCCTTTATAATTGCTTCTGCTTTTTTCAGCTGGTTTTTTACCTGTTCAAAGCCTGTACCGCCTTCTGACTCACGGCGTTTTACTGCCTGTGCTGGTTCAAGCACATGATAGATGTCTTCTTCAATCAGAAAAGAAGCTGCTGTCATTTCACTCAGCGGTAAATCCTTCAGATAGATGCCCTGATTAATACACGTCAGCACAAGCTTTCCTACAACTTCATGCGCCTCACGGAACGGCATCCCTTTTGAAGCGAGGTAATCCGCAAGTTCGGTTGCATTAGAGAAATCTTCGTTGACGGCTTTTGCCAGCTGGTCTGTTTTTACTTTCATCGTATTGATCATACCTGCAAAGATCTTTAAAGATCCCATCAGCGTATGAACTGTATCAAACATACCCTCTTTATCTTCCTGCATATCTTTATTGTAAGCGAGCGGAAGACCTTTCAGCACGGTCAGCATTGAGACTAAGTGTCCAAATACTCTTCCTGTTTTGCCTCTCACAAGCTCTGCCATATCAGGATTCTTCTTCTGTGGCATAATGCTGCTGCCAGTTGAGAAAGCATCTGCCAGCTCGATAAACTGGAACTCCTGACTTGACCAGATAATCATTTCTTCTGAAAATCTTGAGAGGTGCATAATTGTCATCGATGCATTTGATAAAAATTCAACGATAAAATCACGATCACTCACTGCGTCCATGCTGTTTTCATAAATGTCAGAGAAGCCGAGCAGCTCTGCAGAACGCTTTCTGTTAATCGGAAAAGTTGTTCCCGCCAGTGCGCCTGCTCCCAGTGGAGAGACATCGATTCTTTTCAGTGAATCCTGAAAGCGCTGAACGTCTCTTTCAAGCATCCAGAAGTAAGCCATCAGGTGATGCGCAAAAGAAACGGGCTGCGCACGCTGAAGGTGTGTATACCCAGGTGCAATGGTTTCTACATGCTCACCAGCCTGCTTGACAACTGCTTCCTGAACAGCACGGATCAGTTCAACAATCTCAATCACTCTGTTTTTAAGATACAGATGCATATCCGTTGCGACCTGGTCATTTCTGCTTCTTCCGGTATGAAGCTTACCGCCAACCTGTCCGATTTCCTGAATCAGAAAATGCTCCAGATTTAAATGGATATCTTCATTTTGTACAGAATAGGGAAGTTCTCCCTTCTGTGCTTTTTCCTTCAGTACAGAAAGACCTGACAGGATCTGCTTCACTTCAGAATGTTCTAAAATACCGCACTCGCCAAGCATTGTGACGTGCGCTTCAGACCCCTCCAGGTCTTCCATTACAAGGTTCTGATCAAACCCGATGGAGGCGTTGAACTCGTCAACCCACTCCTCGGGTGATTGTGAAAAACGTCCTCCCCAAAGTTTGCTCATGAAGTCGTCACACCTTTTGATTCCTTCTGAACCATTGAATGAACCTTTGTCGGAAGCCCCCATAGCTTAATGAAGCCTACAGCTGCACCGTGGTCAAATTCATCATCAGAAGTATAAGTTGCAAGCTTTTCATTATAAAGTGAATTTGGTGAAGTTCTTCCTTCAACAATCGCATGACCCTTGAACAGCTTCACTCTTGCTACACCATTTACATATTGCTGTGTTTCTTCAAGGAATGACTTTAATGCATCAGTCAGTGGTGAGAACCATAGACCTTCATAGATCATTTCAGTCAGCTTCTTCTCAATGACAGGCTTAAAGTGAGCCATTTCTTTTACAAGCGTCAGATCTTCAAGCTCTTTGTGTGCTTTCATCAATGTAATTGCACCTGGGCACTCGTATACTTCTCTTGATTTGATTCCAACAAGACGATTTTCAACGTGGTCGATTCTTCCGACACCGTGTTTACCGGCAATGTCATTTAATTTAAGAATCATATCTGAAAGCTTCATGCCCTGACCGTTTAATGCTACAGGCACGCCATTTTCAAATGTAATTTCAATTGTTTCAGGTGAGTTAGGCGTTGTCTCTAGTGATGCTGTCAGATCATAAGCACCTTCTGGAGGAGCAGCCCACGGATCTTCAAGGATACCGCACTCATTACTTCTTCCCCACAGATTCTGGTCAATTGAATAAGGGCTATCCAGATTGATCGGAATCGGGATATTATGCTTTTTCGCATATTCGATTTCTTCTTCTCTTGACCAGCCCCACTCACGAACTGGTGCAAGTACTTCAAGCTCAGGATTCAAACCGTTGATTGCCACTTCAAAACGAACCTGGTCGTTTCCTTTTCCAGTACATCCATGCGCCACTGCGGAAGCACCTGTCTTCTCAGCTACTTCAACCAACTTTTTCGCAATCAGCGGTCTTGATAATGCTGATACTAATGGATATTTACCTTCATACATTGTATGAGCCTGAAGCGCGATCAAAGCAAAGTCCTGTGCGAATTCTTCTTTTGCATCAATCACATAGCTGTCAACTGCACCGACTGTCAGTGCTTTTTCTTTCACAAAATCAAGATCTTTCCCTTCACCAACGTCTAAGCAGCATGCAACAACTGAATAACCCTGGTCTTTTAACCACTGAATCGCTACTGATGTATCAAGTCCACCTGAATATGCTAAAACTACTTTTTTATTTTGTGTCATGTCAATCAACCTCTTTCGTATTTTTATAAATAACTTTGTATATTTATTCTTTATATGATGAATGTATCATATCAGGGTATTTATAAAGATGCAACCCATCTTGATGAAAAAAATAAAGATTAAATATTCTGATATCATTCATTTATACAAAAATAAAAAGACTGAAACTATGAGGTCTCAGTCTTTTAGAAACGTTCCATTGCGCTTCAGACGGACGCTTTCCAGACGGAGGTTGCTGAGCCTCCTCGCCATTGGCTGAGGGGTCTCAGCTTCCCTCAAATCGTCCCGGAGTCGCCGCCTTATGCTTCGTTCTACTTAAATTACTATTAGAATTTGAGCGGTACTCATTTAATAAGAATTTTGATTTGTCTTTTCAATCAGATAGCGGTATTGATAAAAGCGCTCTGCATATTCAGTGACATTTCTGGTCAGCTGGTAATTTGCGGCTGCCCCGATTGCCATTGAGATGACGGGGTAGCCGCCGGCGCGTTTGTTTTTAAACATTCTGATGGCGAGTGTTTTAAACAGCTGCAGTCCCGGTCCTTCAAGCCAGCGTTCATTTGTGAGCTTATCACTTCCATTGAAGAAGTAATCACTCTGCACACTGCTTAAGGTATCCACAAGTTCATCCCATGCTTCTCCCTGAAATTTTTTTGGCAGGGTGGATGCATGAAAAAGCTTTAATGCGATGGTCATTTCATATGGTGTATGCACATCGCGTCCGTAGGCTGCTGCAGTAAACTGGATGGCTCTGATATTGATCAGGAGCAGTGCAATCAGATCACTGATAAATGCTGCCGCCCCGCCTGACCCTGCTATCCCACCCTGTATAAACGAATAAAGTCTGTGTCTCCCGCTCTGCTGTAAAGAAAGATAGTTGAGCTGATCAATACTCAGATTTCGTATATCTTCAATCTGAATGACAGTGTCATCAAACGCTTTAGCCGTTCTTAAAATACTTTCACGTTCGTCCTGCTGAAGCTGAAAACCCTGCATGGTGCTATGTATATGGAATAGGGACGTATCGATATGAGAAAACAATTCTTTTTTGATTTCTTCAGGCAGTAATGAAAATGACCGTTCAATCCATTTTGAATATACATTGGTCAGGTCGTTGCCTGACACTTCATTCAGTGTTTGCTTCCACATCTCAATTTCGTTGTATACTTCCTGATCGCGTGGAGACCAGCTCATGTAACCACCTCACCCTTCGTTTCTTTTATTATACTATTAATTTCCTTTTGAAAACAAAAACTGCAGATCTGGGTACATTAAATACGCAGATCTGCAGCTAAAAATGTTTATTAAGTTAGACGCGTTACGTCGCGTGCAATCATAACCTCTTCATCAGTCGGAATGACGATGACTTTTACAGGTGAGTGAGGATAATTGATGAATGCTTCCTCTCCACGTGTTTTATTCAATGCAGGGTCCCAATAAACGCCCATGAATTCAAGGCCTTTCAGCACTTCTGCACGGATCACATCACTGTTTTCACCGATACCGGCTGTGAAAATAATCGCGTCAACACCGTTCATACGTGCTGCGTAAGAACCGATATACTTGTGAATACGGTTTGAGAATACATCAAGCGCAAGACGTGCACGCTCATTTCCTTCTGCCGATTGAACCTCGATGTCACGAAGGTCACTTGAGAAGCCTGATACGCCAAGCATACCTGATTGCTTATTCAGTACGTTTAGTACGCCTTCTGCTGTAAGGTTTGTTTTTTCCATGATGAATGGAATGAGTGCAGGGTCAATATTACCGCTTCGTGTACCCATTGTTACACCAGCAAGCGGCGTGAAGCCCATAGATGTATCAATTGAATTACCGCCTTCGATCGCAGCGATACTTGCACCATTACCAAGGTGGCATGAGATCAGACGAAGCTGCTCAAGCGGACGTCCAAGCATTTCTGATGCACGCTGTGATACGTACTTGTGTGAAGTACCGTGGAAGCCGTATTTACGAATGCCAAAGTCTTTATAATAATCATAAGGAAGACTGTATAGGAATGAGCTTTCAGGCATTGTCTGGTGGAACGCTGTATCAAATACTGCAACTGCAGGTACATTTGGCAGTACGTTTTGGAATGCCTTAATACCTGTAATGTTGGCAGGGTTGTGCAGCGGTGCAAGTTCAGACAGTTCTTCAAATTTCTCAATTGCCTCATCCGTGATCAGTACTGAATCACTGAATACTTCTCCACCATGAACGACACGGTGACCAACCCCATTGATTTCATCCAGTGATTGAATAATACCGGCAGATGTCAGCTTATCAAGTAGTAATTTAACCGCTACTTCATGATTTGGGATATCTGTAACTTCTTTTTGCTTCTCGCCGTTTACTGAAATGGTGAATACACTGTCGTTCAATCCGATTCGCTCGATTAAACCTTTTGTGATCACTTCTTCTTCCGGCATTTCAAAAAGCTGAAACTTCAATGAAGAGCTTCCTGCGTTAATTGCAATGACTTTAGTCATAAATTTATTCGCTCCTTTTATATGAAAAACATAAGTATTACCTTTATACCCTGTTAAACAATTTACTATCCATGTTCATTTAATCACTCTCTCTGACGGTCTTCAAGAGAAAGCTTGCAGTGGCAACGTTTTCATGTAAAAGTGTTTATTTTCAGAATACAATAATAGAAAAAGACTGAAACAATTTGTCTCAGTCTTCTTAATCGTTTCACTGCGCTTCGGGAGACGCTTTCCGGACGGTGGTTGCTGAGCCTCTCCGGCTTCGCCTGTGGGGTCTCAGCTTCCCACTATTCGTCCCGGAGTCGCCTCCGCTCCGTTCCGTTCCACTCGATTACAGTTGAAACGAATTTTTCTATACACTTTAAATTAGCTTTAAACTTATTTATTCTCTTTCATCCACTGCTGTATTTTTGTCATCATATTTTGAACAGCAGGGCCATTTGAGAGTTTTGGCATGTCTGCGAGCAGTACCTGTTTTGGCGCTTTGGTGTTTTCTCCCTGCTTCTGAAGGATCAGTACACTTTTTGCGGACTGTTCATTTTTGAACAATGACTGTGGCAGTTTTATCAGTCCCTGAATATGTGCTTCTTCTTTAAGGAATTCATGAAGCTGTCCTGCAAGCGGTGATTCGAAAAGACCATTTGGGACAAGGAAGAACAGGTATCCACCGTTTCTCACGTGCTTAATGGATTGTTCAATAAATAAATGATGCGCATATGAGTGGCCTTCTTTTGCCTGCAGCTTATAGTCTGCTGCTCTTACATCATTCGGGTAATATCCGACAGGCAGATCACTGACCACTGCATCAGCAGGATCTATGAATAACGGCTCAAGTGAATCCTGTGTGTATAAGTGAATCGGCTGTTCAGAAAGATTTGCACCTGTGTACGCAAGACGAATCAGTACTTCATCAATCTCCACTCCATGCGCCACTTCTACCTTTCCATTTAACTGATTCATGATCGACAGAACCAGGTTTCCTGTACCAAGCGCAGGATCCAGCAGCGTTACTTTTTCCGTACCTTCTGTGAATTTTTCAAGCAGGTATCCTATTACCATTGCAATAGAGTCAGGTGTCATCTGGTGGTTAGGCTGAATATGCTCTTTCATGCCTTTCAAAACCGCCAGTTGGAATGCCTTTCTTCTATCGTCCTGTGAAAAGGATTCAAGCTGATGTGCTGAATACCGGTCTTCAAGCTTCTTTTTCAGTTCAGGGTCCGTTTCTTCTACTGTTCCTGTGAACCAGTGTTCTCCTGATTCAGCAAGTGCTTCTAAATATGAAATTGAATGCACGCGCTGTATGTCCTCAGCCGTTTCATTCAGTAATGTAAAAATAGATTCTACAGGTGATATGCTCATGATTTCGTGCCTCCTGTTTAACTTTTGACGCTTCATTTTAACATGTATATAAAAAAAAGAAAGCCATGACGGCTTTCTGATTTCATTACTCTGCTTTTTTTGCAGCTTCAATGGCTGCATCGTAGTCAGGGTGATCAGTTGCTTCTTTCACATACTCAACATACGTTACTTTATCATCTGTATCAATGACAAATACAGCACGCGCAAGCAGGCGCAGCTCTTCAATTGCCACACCGTAAGCCTGGCCGAAAGAAAGGTCGCGGTGATCAGACAGTGTGATCACCTGCTCAAGACCGCTGTCTCCGCACCAGCGTTTTTGTGCAAATGGAAGGTCCACTGAAATCGTCAGCACCTCTGTATTGTTAAGCTTTGAAGCTTCTTCATTAAATTTGCGTGTCTGCGCATCGCAAACACCCGTATCCAGTGATGGAACAACGCTGATAATTTTTACTTTCTCAGCAGAGTCTTTCAGGTGGAAAGGTGACAGGTCGTTTGCAAGCACTGTAAATTCAGGTGCCTGATCTCCGACTTTCACTTCATTACCAAGTAATGTAACAGGATTGTTCTTAAACGTAATAGAAGCCATGTAAATCCTCCTTCAGTATATGTATTCATTATCATCATACTGAAAGGAGGAAGCAGCAATCAACTAATATGTTTCCTCCTGACGAAATACATCTGTGATTCTGCTGACCGCATCCGGTGCCATATCCATTAATTTTTCAAGCAGATGTGCTCCTTCATTCATGTGATGGAGACGAATACCATCTTTTCCTACAATCAGAAATGCAACCGGGGTAATCGAAACGCCACCGCCGCTTCCACCGCCAAATGGCAGCTCAGACGCTGCTTCATATGAAGTCTGGTAGTCACTTCCTCCTGCTGCATAACCGAACCGTACGCGTGACACTGTCATGATCGTGCTGCCATCAGCCGTTTCAACCGGGTCACCGATAATTGTGTTCACGTCAACCATTTCCTTCAACTGCTCCATTGCTGTTGTCATTACACCTTCAATTGGATGTTCCAATTAAGTCACTCCCTACTCTTTTATGCTGATTGGTTACTCTTCTGTACAGAAGAATAACGCCTGCTTTCATAAGGTGTGCAATCGATACTGAAATTATACAGTGACATACAGCGGTAAAAGGAGATTTGACGTAGCCGGGACGAATCGAAATATGCGGAGCGGCAGTCAATGTAAAATATTTTGCCAGTTGCTGAACAAGTATGGCCTGTACGATACCTATACCACCGTTTAGCCAGGCACTGATATCCGGGCTGTCAACACCAATACCTGCTGACATATTTAACTGATCAATCCTGAAGCCTTTAAGTGTCGCTTTCAGCCACCGGTTCAGCCTGAAGATGTTCCTCCTGAGTTCATCAAGTTTCTTTTTCAACTTGCGCAGGTCACTTCTCGTTAGTTTTTTTGGTTTGCGGTTGAATTGATATTCAGGTTCAGGCAGCAGCTCAATGGGAATAGTAAAGCGCTTTATTTTAATGCCTGCTATTTTAATGACAATCAGCAGATGAATAGACTTTCCTTTCCATTCTGCTTCAATCATACACTTGCATTTCAGCATCAGTAATAGTGGAAGAAATAATAAAAAGAGCAGTTTGATCATAGTGTCCACCTCTATGATAAACTGCCCTTTTATCATTCAATTATACTTTTACAGTTTCGGCTTTTACGACAGTCCGTTCATGTACAACGGTTGTGTCTGCGAACAGATCATGTACTGCCTGCTTTTTCGGTGTAAAAGCAGCTGCGACATAGAGTACTGCAAGAAACGGTAGTCCAAAGAACGTAATTGACGTATAAATGTATCTGCCTGCAAGTTCTCTGATTAATACCGTAATCCACCCCGGGCGCTCCCCGTCTTTTGCTACTACTCTTAATCCAAATATCATTTTACCGAGCGTCTGCCCGAAGAATTTTGTCATTAATACGAAATAGGCAAAGAATACTGCAGCAGTTGCAATATTTACACTACTGAACATGCCGCTTCCCATTTCAAGACCGCTTAATCTGAAAACCGGATAGATCAGCAGACCGTTCAGCGCAGCGATTACAAGCAGATCAAAAAGATACGCGCAAACCCTGATCCAGAATCCGCCGTAATGAGGCAGGAAAGCCGGTTTTTCAATATAATTTGATTCATTTGTATCCATACAGCTTCCTCCTTTTAATCAGCGTATAAGTACATCGGACGTGGTCCGCCGGTGTGACTCATCACTTCTGAAAGAATCTGACCTTCAAGACCGCCAAATGTTTTTTGTACCTGCAGTGACAGCAGTGAGCTCAAATCATTCGGCATGCCGTAATGAATCACAGATGCATTTTCCATATCAAGGTCTGTTTTGATCGCACTGATCACGTCTTCTTCGTATCCAAATTCATCAATCAAGTCAAGCTCAAGTGCCTGAACACCATTATAAATACGTCCGTCAGCAATTTCCCTGACACGGTCTTCAGGAAGATCCCGCCCGTTTGCAATCACGTCAACAAATCCATCATAAGAGTCATTCAATATACTCCGGACAATCTCAAGGTCTTCTTCACGGACTTCTTCTGCCGGATTCAGCATATCTTTAAATTCCCCGGAAGTTACTGTGACGAATTCAACGCCGTAATTATCAGCAAGTTCCCCGAAATTAATGCTTTGCAGAATGACACCAAGTGAACCGGTCATTGTTTCTCTGCTCGCATAAATTTTATCGGCTGGTGCTGCTACGTAATAACCACCTGATGTTGCCTGAGCACCCATTGAAACGTATACAGTTTTACCGGCTTCCTGGATTTCGAGAATTTTATCGTGTATCTGGGCACTTTCAACGACGCCTCCACCTGGTGTATTCACACTCAGCACGACGCCTTTAATCGTCCCGTCTTCTTTCACCTGGTTCAGCTGGTCCATAAAGTGTGAATGATTATAACCTGCTGCCCCAAGTAACCCTCCAGTTTCACCTGTATCCTGAATCGTACCATTCAGGTCAATCACAGCGATCCTGTCAGTCGTGCTGCCTGATTCAATCACTTCTTCAGACAGGCCGCCTGTTGTTTCAAAAGAAGCAAACATTTCATCAAAATTTGTTGAGAGTGCTGCAGTTGCAAAGTTGATGCCGGCTGATACGATAAACAGCACGCCTGCAATACCGAGCGCAATCCATCTTTTAGTATTCATTATTAAAACCTCCTGTATAATCTCTCTTGTCTATACGTTCTTCTTTCAGATATGTTTCATTTCATGATACACTTTAATCAATCTTTTTATATGATTTATTTTCACAACATTCATGAAAATGCTGGAGGGATTCATATGTCTGAAAGAAGAAATATTTATTTTTATGCCCGCAAAACTGAACAGGCTAAAGAACATTTACGTATGCTTGAAGAATTGGCAGAGCGTTATCAGTTCAATGTCGTTCAGGATTATAAAAAAGCAAATATTATTGTCAGTCTCGGCGGTGACGGTGCATTTCTTCAGGCTGTCAGAAAAACCGGCTTCAGACAGGACTGCCTGTATGCAGGTGTATCAGACTCAGGCAAAAAGAGTCTGTACTGTGATTTCCATGTAGATGACGTCTCGTCTATGATTGACGCCATGACACAAGATCAGATCGAAGTCCGGAAATACCCGACAATTGAGGTAACAGTGGATGATGAGACAAGCTTTCTTTGCCTCAATGAATTCAGCATCCGTTCAGGGATCATCAAAACATTTGTAATGGATGTACATATTGATGACCTGCATTTTGAAACGTTCCGCGGTGACGGTATGATTATTTCAACGCCGACCGGCAGCTCTGCTTACAACAAATCTGTTGGCGGCGCAGTAGTGGATCCGATGCTGCCATGCATGCAGGTAAGTGAGCTTGCTTCTGTGAACAGCAACCGTTTCCGTACGCTTGGCTCATCATTTATCCTGAGCGGCCAGCGCAAGCTCCGACTGACTGTCACGCAGGATGGAAATGATTATCCTGTGATGGGACTTGATAATGAAGCGCTTGGGATCAGCCATGTTCAGCACGTGGATCTTGCATTAAGTGAAAACATCGTCAAAACTGTCAAACTGAAAGACAACTCATTCTGGGAAAAAGTAAAGAGAACTTTCCTATAAAAGATAAGCTGCGGAGCTCCGCAGCTTTTTATATTCTGGCTTTCCTTGCAATTCTCATTCTTGATAAAGTAAAGACTGTCAGACTGAGCCAGATAAAAACAAAGGAAATTAAATCAACCGCACTGAAGGGTTCCCCATATAGGAAAACACCGAGAATCAGGGTAAGTGTAGGAGCGATATACTGCAGAAAACCGACCATAAACAGCGGGATCCGCTGCGCTCCATTTGCAAACAATAGCAGCGGGATAGCGGTAGCTGCACCTGCCCCAACCAGCAGCACGTCTGTTGTGAGTGACACATGAAACAGCGCCATATTACCTGAACCCTGCAGATAGCCAAGATAAATCAGGGCAACCGGCATAATCGTCAGCGTCTCAAGCGTCAGCCCAATCGCTGCATTCACGCGCAGCATTTTCTTCACGAGCCCATAAAACCCGAATGAAAATGCAAGCGCAAACGCAATCCACGGAAAACTCCCATAGGATATTGTTAAAATCAACACACCAACTAACGCTAAAATAAATGATAAAACCTGCGCTTTCGATAGCACTTCTTTTAATACAAAAACACCAAGCAGCACAGAAACAAGCGGATTAATATAATACCCAAGACTTGCTTCAACCATCTGCTCTGAATTGACTGCCCATATGTAAACAAACCAGTTAATACTGATCAGAATAGAGGCTGCGATCAGTGCCCCTAACAATTTTGGCCGCTTAAAAAGAGATAATGCCTCCTTCTTAAAGTGACCAAACTGCCTCATGGCAATGAGCAATACGAGCATAAACCAGAATGACCAGAAAATCCGGTTTGCCAGGATCTCATCTGCCGGAACGTGCTGAACAAACTTCCAGTATACCGGGAGCAATCCCCATAGTGTGTATGCTAGGGCAGTATAGATGATGCCTAATCTTTCTTCGTTTTCCATTCCACCGCCCCGTTCTTTCGTAAATAATTGCTGTTTCAAAGTTGGCTGCTGATTCCCGCTTCAGAGGGACGCTTTCCTCGGCCGGGCGCTGAACCCGCAGGCTTCGCCATGCCCGGTTTCATCTGTCCCTTTCCCGAGCCGCCCCCTTACGCTCCAATCATCAGCTGTGCAAAAACAACAATGAATTTTGACAAAAGGATAAATAATTCGACACAATCACCACTAATGACTTTATGCGCTGTGTTCTATTTAATCTTCTAATGTCATTGCTTTCGATTATTGTTACGCACCATTAATCAGCAGGAAATATGTCATTCACATACTAAGCTGATCTTTGGAGTTCAGGAGGCAGACTCCCTCCCCGGAAAAGGCTCACTAGCCGGGGGCAGGAAAGCGGAGTCCTGAACGGAAAGACTCAGCGGTTTTTATTCTCCATTTCTTTTATAAACCGTTTTTCCATCAACAATTGTCCGTTCCACCTTCATTGTCAACAGCTGATCAGGATCCTCTTTAAACGGATTTGATTCCAGTACTGTGAAGTCCGCTGCAAATCCCGGTTTGATCATTCCGCGGTCATGTTCATGGTGGCAGGCATAGGCACTGCATTTCGTAAATAATGAAATGCCTTCATACATACTCAGTTTTTCACTTTCACCGTACACTGTTTTATCCGGATCTTCAGGCTTCGTTCTTGTGACAGCGGCGTGAATACCAAGAAGCGGATCAACAGGTTCGATTGGTGCATCAGAACCACCGGCACACGCAATCCCTCTGTCCATCAGTGTTTTCCACGCATAGTTCCATTTCATACGGTCTTTTCCAATCCGGTCCTGTACCCATGGGAAATCAGAAGGGACAAACCTTGGCTGAATATCAAGCACAATCGGCAGTTTTTCAGCACGCTGAATGAGTTCCTCATCCAGGATCTGAGCGTGAATCAGTCTGTCCCGTTCCCCATTAGATGGATACGCTTCGATTGCGTCAAGCATATATTCAAACGCCTGATCACCGATCGTATGCACTGCAACCGCCATATCATATTGTCTTGCTTTCCATACAAGCTGTTTTAATTTCTCCGGGGTATGAATCGCTACACCCTTCTCACCCGGTGCATCAGCATAACCATTTTTAAGCAGGGCTGTCCGGCCGCCGAGTGCACCGTCAGCAAATATCTTCATTGCACCAAACTCAACATAACGAGAGCCTGATAAGAATGAATGTCCCTGCCTGTGCCAGTCTTCAATCACATGGTGATGAACTAACAGATGGGCCCTGAATGGACGTCCATCCTCCTCGATGACTTTTTGAAAAGCACGATACGTCCGCGTAAAATCACCATAATAACTTAAATCTTCTGTATGACCGCCCGTTAATCCAAGTGACCATGCATGTTCAAGTGCAGTTTTTAAAGCTTTTTGTATATATTCATCTTCAATTGGCGGAAGTGCAGGAATCATTAAATCCTGAGCCGTATCCTTCAGCTGGCCTGTAAGGTTTCCATTTATGTGTTCAATCACGCCACCTTCGGGATCCGGCGTCTGCTCATCAATTCGCGCCAGAAATAATGCAAATGAATTGACGACCACTGCGTGTCTGCAAATTCTTTTTAAAACAACCGGATGATCCGGTGCGACTGCGTCAAGCTCTGCTGCAGTCGGTACAGAAGCATCCTCCCATTGATTCTCATTCCAGCCGTCTCCCTGGATCCACTCGCCTTTAGGCAATTCGCGCGCTTTTTTTGCTACGGCATCAATGACTTCCTGCTTCGATTTCATTTCAGATAAATCGAGTCTGAGCAGGGTTTCACCTACTCCGACAATATGTAAGTGGCTATCGACAAAGCCCGGGAACATCGTTTTTCCATTCAGATCAACCGTTGTCACCTGCTCATTTCCGGCAGAAGCCAAACATTCTTCTTCAGATCCGACTGCTTTAATTTTACCGTTGCTAGTTAAAACCGCTTCTGCTGTAACGCCTTCTTGTTCCATTGTGTAAATTGTTCCATTCTTAAAAAGCTGCAGCATACCATAAACCCCTCTTTTCTCGACACATTTACTCTCAGTGTACAAAAAACGTTTCGAAATATGAAGTGTTTGGACTTTAAATATTTGGCTGTTTTAAAGTTGGCTGTTGATCTCCGCTTCAGGGGGACGCTTTCAGCGGCCGGGTGGTAAGCCCACAGGCTTCGCCTAGGCCTCACACGTCCCTTCCTGCGAGCCGTCCCCTTACGCTGCAATCAACAGCTGAGCAGAAACAACTATGGACTTTAACAAAGCGAACTATTTAATGAATGAAAGGAATGTGGGAGTGAGAGATCTGACGAAGTCTTCAATTAAGGGTAGAGGTGATTTAATAACGAAGAGACATGACGCAATTACTCATAAAGATGATACAAAAAATCGCATCCGTTCAATAAATCCTCAAGTTTAGCAATTTTTCCAGCAGCTGATCGAATTAAATGTAAAGCTTATACGAATAAAAGCAAAGGTGATCCAATTCCTGAAGATATACCAAGGCAATCCCTTATTCGAGGTTCATACAAGCAGCAAAATGCAAAAACAGCAGGTACTCAATTAAGCACCTGCTGTTCTTTCATTATTATTTCTGGAATCCGCTAAGTTGTTGTTCAGCCATCTGAACTAGACGCTTAGTGATTTCTCCTCCTACTGAACCGTTTGCGCGTGATGTAGAGTCAGCTCCAAGCTGTACGCCGAATTCAGTAGCAATTTCGTATTTCATCTGATCAAGAGCTTGTTCTACACCTGGAACAACAAGCTGGTTTGAGCTTCTGTTTGCCATGTGCTATCACCTCCTTGTGAATATAGAATGTGCAATAACACACGGCTTATTAATGGTAAATGTTCCTAAGTGACATTTTTTTTAAAAATTGAAGCAGATCATCAGAATAAGTCGGTATCTTCAACGTCATCCGGCTTATAACCAGGCTTTAGAATGATCGTTTCAATTTCTTCAACAGATTGACGGATCATCTCGTCAAAATCGATAAAGCTCTCATAAAAAGCAACCTTTTCTGTTTTTGGTCTTGTTTTCGGCGCTGCAGGTGTAAAAATCGTACAGCAATCTTCATAAGGCAGAATTGACGTTTCAAATGTGCCGATTTTTTTTGCAATTTCTATAATATCTGTTTTATCAGATGCAATCAGCGGTCTGAGGACCGGCGTATTTGTTACGGCATTGATTGCTTCCATACTCTCTAATGTCTGGCTTGCCACCTGACCAAGACTTTCGCCGGTGACGATTGCTTTTGAACCGGTTTTCTTTTTAATTTCATCAGCAATACGCAGCATCAGCCTTCTTGTTGAAGTCATTGTGTAATTTTCAGGCACCTGCTGATGGATCGTCTGCTGTATTTTAGTAAATGGAACAATGTGAAGTTTGACAGATCCGGAGAATCCCGCAAGCTCAGAAGCAAGCTGCATTACCTTCTCTTTGGATTTCTCACTTGTGAATGGCGGACTGAAAAAATGAACTGCTTCTAATTCCACGCCTCTTTTCATCATCTGATAACCCGCTACCGGACTATCGAGACCGCCTGAGAGCATCAGTACTGCTTTGTTTCCTGACCCGATCGGCATTCCACCTGCACCCTGAATCGTCTGAGCTGACAGGTATACCGCTTCACTTCTTACCTCTACTGTCAGTTCAACTTCCGGCTTTTTCATTTCAACTTTTAAACCGGGAACCTGTCTCAGTACGTGTGACCCGATTTCATAATTCAGTTCATTCGTATCAAGCGGATAATTTTTATCAGCTCTTCTTGCTCGAACCTTAAATAAAGTTCCTTCTGAAGCGACAGATTGAACAAGCTGCACTGCATGCTGCTTCACTTCTTCCAGCTCTCTTCCGGATTTGACGACCGGACTGAATGACTGTATACCAAATATCAGCTCCAGTCTCTCCATCACCTGCTGCGCTTCTTCAGGATGATTCAGTTCAAGATGCATTCTGTCTCTTCCTGATTCAATACGAAATGGACTGAGATCAGAACATGCATCACTTATATTCTGCTGAAGCCGCTTGATAAATTTATTACGATTTCTTCCTTTAGTGGAAATCTCTCCGTAGCGAATTAAAATCCTGTCTATCTGCATTTTTTATACTCCTTTCAGTAACGGCGGAATAACGTCCTGCCAGATCTTGATGAATTCTTTTATTTCTGCCACCGTCTGATCAGATCCGAGACTGATTCTGACAGCCCCTCTGATATCACGGTCATTAATGCCACATGCACTCAGCACATGACTTTTTTTATTTAATTTAGAAGAGCATGCACTTGAGGTTGTAATAAATACATCCTTTTGATCGAGTGCATGAACGACAACTTCACCTGTCAGCTTAGGAACGGTGACAGATAAAATGTGCGGTGCTGCACTTTTAGAGGAAATAACCTTAACCTCATCTCTGCCTTCAAAGAATGTCCTTAACATCCTGTTGCAGGTTTGTAGTGTATGATAGGATTTTTCCTGCTGTTCAGACGCAAGACGCATTGCTTTTGCAAGCGCAACTGCCCCTGCAGTATTCACAGTCCCGCTTCTGACGCCCTCCTGCTGACCACCACCGGCAATTTCCGGCACCAGTTCAAGACCTTTTTTCACAGCGAGCAGCCCCGATCCTTTTAAGCCGTTAAACTTATGGGCAGATAAAGTCAAAAGATCCAGGATTTCAAATTCAGGTGCCATTTTTCCAAAAGCCTGAACCGCATCTGAATGAAAACGTGCATTGGAATGAACTTTAATCAGCTTCCCCGCTTCTCTAATCGGCTGGATACTTCCTATTTCATTGTTTACATACATGATTGAAACAAAAATCGTATCTTTTCTAAGTGCCTGTTTCAAATCGTCTAAAGAAATCACACCTGCCCTGTCTACCGGTAAATACGTGACATCAAATCCTTCTGTTTCAAGCTCTTTAAACACTTCCAGCACAGAGGGATGTTCGATCACAGTTGTAATTAAATGCTTTCCTCTATCTGCTAATTTATAAACAGATCCTTTAATCGCCAGGTTATTCGATTCTGTCCCTCCCGAGGTAAAAATCACATTGCCTTCCGGCAGACCTGAAAGCTCACTGCATTGCTGCTTTGCTTTTTGAAAAAGGGAAGCAGCTTTCTCGCCAAAACGGTGAATGGATGAGGGATTGCCATAAAACTGATCATTTACCTTTATATATGAAGAAACTACTTCAGGATGTGGTTTCGTCGTTGCACTATTATCCAGATAAATCATGGAGATCACTCTTTCCGTTTAAAGAATTGCTCATAATAACCGCTATTGATTTCCGGGGAGGACTGCGCTTTCCTGCCCCCCGGCGCTGAGCCCGCAGGCTTCGCCATGGCCTCACCTGTCCCTTCCTGGGGTGGGAGTCTCCGTCCTCCCCTCCAATCAAACGCTCAAATATTCAATAAAATTCATCGAAAGACGAAGTCAAATGAATCAGTAGATTTCTTTTCAATAAACCTAATTAATCCTAACATATCTCTGCCCTTTATGTTATTTGCAGTTTTGAGACGCTAATTATACACAATATTCTATGTATTTAGACTTTTGCTATTTTCGACAAATTTCAACTTTTCTATGATATGATGTTGCGGTAAAAACTTAGAACATCGGTGGAGGGTATTATGAATAGCAATAAAATAACACTTGGTAGCGTTTTCACGATTGGTCTTATGCTTTTTGCACTTTTTCTTGGTGCAGGAAATATGATCTTTCCGCCTCTGCTTGGACAGCAGTCGGGTGATAGCAGCTGGATCGCGATTGCAGGATTTCTTCTGACAGGTGTAGGACTTCCTTTATTAGGTGTCATTGCCATTGCAAAGTCAGGCGGCAGCCCTTTGGATCTGGCAAGTCGTGTACACCCAATTTTCGGAATAATCTTTACAATCATCCTGTACCTGGCAATCGGCCCGTTCTTTGGTATTCCGAGAACTGCGACTGTTTCTTATGAGATTGGCATTTTGCCATTTTTAGCACAGGAATCAGCAGGAGGATGGACGTTACTATTATTTTCAATATTGTTTTTTGCAGTGACAGCATGGTTGTCGTTAAATCCGGCAAAGCTTGTTGACCGGATCGGAAAAATACTGACACCTGCGCTTGTTATTATTTTGGCAGTACTGGTTGGCGGCGCGTTTATTAATCCAATGGGTGAACCGGGTCAGGCAACAGGAGGGTACGCAGACTCTCCGTTTATCACAGGATTCCTTGAGGGCTATCTAACCCTTGATGCAATTGCTGCTTTAGTCTTTGCTATTGTCATTATTTCTGCAATAGAGAACAAAGGCGTGACAGATCGCAGACAGGTGGTAAGATCTGCCATTCTCGCCGGTCTGATTGCAGCGTCAGGTCTTGGTGCTGTCTATTTATCACTCAGTTATCTTGGTGCAACAAGCTTAAATGCGGTTGGTGTTCAGGATAATGGGGGTGCTCTTCTGTCAGCAGCAGCTAATTACCTGTACGGTCCATCAGGCGCAATTATTCTGGGAATCGCGATAGGAGCGGCGTGTCTGACAACTTCAATCGGACTTGTCTCTGCGACTTCATCGTATTTTTCAAGAAGATTCCCGAAAGTATCTTATCGTTTGTTTGTATTGATCTTCTCTGTGTTCAGTATGATGGTCGCAAATATCGGCCTTGCACAACTGATTGCAGTGTCAGTTCCTGTACTTGTGATGATTTATCCGATGACGATTGTTCTGATCAGTTTGTCTTTCCTTGATAAAACGATTAAAGGGAAGCGTGCTGTATATGTAGGAGCAATTATCCCGACACTTATTCTGGGGATCAGTGACGGACTTGCTGCAGCAGGATTTACAGCGCTTGCATCAGTCTTTTCATTCCTCCCGCTCATGGATCAGAGTCTTGGATGGATCCTACCTGCGATTGCCGGCGGGTTGATCGGAATGTTAATTCCTTCTGCAACAGGATCTGCCGCACAGGCAAAGTATACAAATTAATATAGCGGCAAAATAAAGAAGCAGTACGTCTCAGCTTGAGATCGTACTGCTTCTATTTCATAGCGCATCAATTTTTTTGAGTGCACCAGGTTCAATTTTTTCGATTGACTCTGCTGCCTGCTCAAGCGCATTCTGGTAATCACCGTTTCTGAACATCAGTTCTGCCTCGTTAAGACCGATAAAAACTGTTTCATGACGGCTTCTGTATCTGTTACCATACTGAATGACTTTTTCAGCCTGTTCAGCTGCCTGAATCATTTCTTCTGTATTCTCTGTAAATGTTTCGATCATTTTTTCAGTGGTCATCGTATGCTGATTGATCGCCTTCATGTTCATTGGGCGCTCGGCAAGGTATGAATCAAGTGCTTCGATTTGTCTGATGATATCCTTGCGTTCAAGAAACCAGAATTCTGGAATCTTGGGAAGGTTTGCACTATCAACTGTTTTTTCCTGATCTCTTACAGCCTTAATCTGATATTCCTGCTGTTCCCTGGCTGATAACTCATCGCTTCTCAGCTGTTCAAGCTCAGCTGCATATTTTTTATGCTCCCCATCTATCAGGGTCAGCTGAGTCTCGACCTTTTTCACTTCTGTTAATACAGATGAATAAGGTTCCAGCTGTTTTTCGATTTGTTTGTTCTGATGTTCGAATTCACGGGATAGCTCTTCCAGCTGTTCTTCTTTTTCCTTCGGAAGGTCCAGATCATGCTGGTCAAGCTGGTAACCCTGACGGACGTAATCCATTTCGCGGATCAGCTCTTTATTTCTGTCTTTAACAGCACCAAGGAGCTTTTTCACACTTTCAATTCTTGCCGGCAGTTCCGTTCTTGCATGAACTTCCTCTTCAAGTGCAGTAAAAGCCTGATCAATTTCTTTTTTAGCAGCTACCCGGATCTCTTCCGCTTCCACAAATTCAAGTCTGATCAGGTGCTTTTCAGCTTCTTTCAGCCTGTTATCAAGATCAAGACACAGTTCTTCAAGATTCAGATGGTGAATCGGATACTTCTGTTCATTCATTTCTTTACACGCTTCTTTCAGGTCACTGAGATCCTTTGGAAGCTCATCAAGCAGGTCATCAGCAAGGTCCGGAGCTGCTTCGATCATCATACTGATTTCATTCATTTCTGCCGTCAGATAGATGACGATTTCTCTTGCCTGAAGATAGTTCCCTTCTTCTGTGAGCCTGTGGTATTCATCAAGCTTAGGCTCTAATGCCTGTATCTTACGTTCAATGGGCTCAGCTGTTTTACTGAACTGTGACCTTCTGTTTCTGACAAGTGAAGATGCTTCTTTATGGTCTGTTTCCACAACCTGAATTTCTTCACGGTTCTTTTCATCGCTTCCCATCAGTTCTTCTAACTCTGCCAGAATCTCATTCATATGCTCTTCAGCTTTATTCAATTCCACAGCAATTTCCTCACGTACTTTTCGTGATTTTGCAAAGCGGAACTTATCAATATACTCCTCGGCGTCAAACAGCATACTATCTACTTCAGCCAGCTGTTTATCAACAATATTGTTCCAGGAATCCCTCCACTTTTCAAAGAGTTCCTCCGTTTGTCCATTCATGTTTAATTGTTTTACTTTTGTCATTTCTTCCAGAACAGGCCTGTGCTGAATATCGAGCTTCTGTTCTTCAAGTTTATCTACTTCTTTATACTGCTTTTTCCTTAAAACGAAAGCAGTGATTATAAATATGATGATTAAAAGGACGGACCCAATTATGTACTCCATCTTATGCCTCCTGTTCAAGCAGCCCATGTCTATGTCAATATGAAAAATGTATTGACTTTATGATACCATGTAACAAATGAGATTTCTTGTTTTTTCTTGATTTTTTGACACGACTTTTTTCGTGCGCGAAAGGACTGGTCATCATGATCGTAAAAGACGGACATATCCATACACCCTATTGCCCACATGGATCTGGGGATTCGTTAACACTATATGTTGAAAAAGCAATTGAAGCAGGGCTTAAAGAGATCACCTTCACTGAACATGCGCCCCTGCCTCAGGGCTTTCATGACCCCGTTCCCGAACAGGACAGCGGAATGAACCCGGCAGATCTCGAAAACTATCTGAGAGATGTTGAGAAAGTAAAGCACCAATACAAAAAAGACCTGCGCATCCACACAGGTCTTGAAGTAGATTATATTGAAGGGTTTGAAAAGGAAACCCGCGACTTTTTGAATCAGTATGGTCCTCATCTTGATGATTCAATTCTGTCTGTTCATTTTCTAAAAGCATCCGGTCAGTATATCTGTCTTGATTACAGCCCTGAAGCATTTAAGGCGTTAATCGATCTGACAGGGTCGGCAGATGCAGTCCACTCACTATATTATGATACAGTCATCCGTTCTGTACATGCTGACCTGGGTTCATATAAACCGGCACGGATTGGACATATTACTTTATCAAGGAAGTTCCAGCGTCTATATCCGGCACTCTCTTCCCATGAAACTGAGATTAAAAAGCTCCTTGAAGTGATTAAAGCCCGTGATTTGGAGCTTGATTATAATGGTGCGGGAACAGTGAAACCATACTGTCAGGAAACGTACCCCTCACCTGCGATCGCATCCGCTGCTCATCAGATGGGTATCAGGCTTGTTTATGGTTCTGACGCACATACAGCCTCAGGAATGATGCAGGGATCTGATCAACTGATTGCACTTAAGCCGTAACACGAGGTTACACTGTTAAACCACGTTTCAACAGTCTCAATATACTGCTTCGTAAAATAAGGATCTGCCGTATTAATGTGCCACAGCTCCCTGACCGTCTGACTTTGTAAAAACGGTGTGGTAATCATTGAATTCAGCTGAATCAGAAAGAATGAAGGGGACAGTTTAAAGCTGTACCCCTTTTCAATATCTTCAGCCATGAGCATTTTCCACAGGTACTGCTCTTTTCTTAAGTAACAGGCAGTCATTTCTCTAATAAGCTGGTGATCCAGTGTGATTTCACGCCATGCGAACCTGGCAAAACGGTGATGCTGCTGCTGAAACCTGATCACTTCACAGGCAGCGCTCATGACAGCACTTTTATTTTGACGCTTCCCTTCATTAAGTGACCGCTCAAGCACACTCAGATAGGGTTCAAAAAAAGCAATCAGACATTCTTCCAGCAAGCCTTTTTTTCCTGCAAAATAGTATGAGACCGTCCCTACATTGACCCCTGCTGAAGCAGAAATATCCCTGATACTTGTACCATGAAACCCCTTGGTAAAAAACAGATCCACTGCTGTTGTCATGACTTCTGATTTTGTTTCACGCTGCCCGTTCATTTTATCTCACCCTTTCAAATAATTGCTTCAAGTCCCATGCTGTGTTATACCTGTATTATTCTAATGATTTATTTCGGGGTGCCACGGCATCCTTCCTTTAAAAAGCGTTCATCAAATTATGCATGATAAAGGACAAAACCATTCAATTAAGCGGGTGATACGATGTTTAATGTCGAAACGTATAAAGGCAGTAAGGAAAAACAATATAATATGGTGCACAAACAGCTTCGTGCATTGCTTGAGGGTGAACCCAACCGGATTGCCAATCTTAGTAATGCCTCTGCTTTACTGAACCAGTTTCTTGATGAAACAAACTGGGTAGGCTTCTATCTGATGGAAAATGGAGAGCTTGTACTTGGACCATTTCAGGGGCTTCCTGCCTGTGTCAGAATCCCTCTTGGAAAAGGTGTGTGCGGAACCGCTGCTGGTGAGAATAAAACACTGCGCGTAGAAGACGTTCACGCATTCCCGGGCCATATCGCATGCGACGCAGCTTCACAGTCAGAAATTGTGGTACCTTTAGTAAAGAACGGCGAAGTGATCGGAGTGCTTGATATCGACAGCCCGATTAAAAACCGTTTTGATGAAGAGGATCAGAATGGACTTGAGACATTTGCTGAGATTTTAAGCGAATATATTTAAACAGAAAAGCGGAGGATGCTTTTTTGTTATAAAAATAGCCTCACGCGTCATGACGCGTGAGGCTTTATCATGTTCAGCTTTCCTGTTTCATCGCTGCACTTTCCTCGATTTTCGAAAAGGCCTGATCAAGATCCTCTTTTATATCCTCCCATGATTCAAGCCCGACTGACAGCCTGAGTAAGGTATCGCTAATCCCCATCTCCTGCCTGGTTGCTTCCGGCACAACGGAATGCGTCATCGTCGCAGGGTGCTGAATTAAGGTTTCTGCATCCCCAAGACTGACTGCAATTTTTATCAGCTTTAATTCATCCATAAAGGCCTGAGCCAATTCTTTAGTACCATTAAAATCAAATGAGATCAGCCCGCCCCACCTGTTCATCTGCTTCTCAGCGATCGCATAAGATGGATGATCTATGTCGCCAGGAAAATAAATCGATCTGACAAACGGATGCTTTTTAAGATAATGGGCAATTTTTTCTGCATTATCACAATGACGATCCATTCGGACAGCAAGTGTTTTTAACCCTCTTAACAGCAACCAAGCATCAAATGGTGACATAATTCCGCCAATATCCTTTTGAGTGGTCATGCGGATTTCAGTAATAGATTCAGCTGCCTTAGCAACTAATAAGCCGCCAATCACATCCCCATGCCCCCCGATATATTTCGTAGCGCTATGCAGGACAAAGTCTGCTCCCATTTTCAGCGGGTTTTGCAGATAAGGTGAACTGAAAGTATTATCAACAACAACCGGGATCCCCATTTCATTTGCCACACGGCAGACGACTTCAAGATCAATGATCTCCATTGTAGGATTGATGGGTGTTTCCACGTAAATACATGCAGTGTTTGGCAGGATTGACTGTTTCACTGCTTCTTCTGAAGACAGATCTGCAAATTCATGTGTGATTGCAAATTTTTCTTCCATCATCTCCAGCAGACCAAATGTGCATCCGTATACCCCTTTAGAACATACAATGTGATCTCCTGATTTAAGCAGATAAAACAGGACTGCAGAAACAGCAGCCATCCCTGATCCAAATGCTAATGAAGCTTCTCCACCCTCAATTGCAGACATCCGGTCTTCAAGCACTTTTACCGTCGGATTTCCAAGTCTTGAATAAATATAACCTTCTTCATCACCCGCAAACCGTCTTTCTCCTTCAGCAGCATGACTAAACGTATAGGTTGATGTCTGAAATAACGGAGGCGTCAGTGAGCCTTCATATTTTTTTGAGTCATACCCACTATGAATGACCTCGGTCTCAAACCTTCTTTTCTCTG
This sequence comes from Jeotgalibacillus haloalkalitolerans, assembly GCF_034427455.1. Taxonomy (NCBI): domain Bacteria; kingdom Bacillati; phylum Bacillota; class Bacilli; order Caryophanales; family Caryophanaceae; genus Jeotgalibacillus; species Jeotgalibacillus haloalkalitolerans. Next base: position 897,962 of record NZ_JAXQNN010000002.1, read on the forward strand.
TAGACATTGTAAGCTCCCCTTGTTTTGTAATCGCTTTCATCACCTATTTTACTTGATTTTGTAATAATTTCAATGGGTCTATAAAATAGTAAAAGGACTGCGTGTGAGCAGTCCTTACCTGTTAATGTAATATTTTGTCCGCATCTCCCTTTAAGCAGACGACCTGATTTTTACCGGCATTTTTAGCTTGATATAAAGCGACGTCCGCCCTTCTGACAAGATTAATCATCAGATCAGGCTTTTTACGGTTCCAGTTTGACACACCACATGAGATCGTAATTTCAGGATCTGTTGCATGCTGGACGGTTTTTCTGAGTTCTTCTGTTAAGGCGACACCCTCATGTAACGGCATGTTGCTGAAATACATCGCCAGCTCTTCACCACCCCAGCGCGCACAGACACTGTGATCCCTGTTAAAGGAATTCAGGTGTTTCGCAAGCTGAATAATAACCTGATCTCCTTTTTGATGGCCGAACGTGTCATTTACCTTTTTAAAATCATCAATATCAATTAAGATAAATACGCCTTTTTCATCCTTTTCCATCGACTCTTCCACATATTGATCAAGGTAATGTCTTGCGTAAAGACCTGTCATATGATCGTGGTTGATCATCTCCTGCATTTCCACACGGAGCATTGCGTTGACTAATGCAAGCGCTGAATGATGAACGATTGATTTGAACAGCTTATACATTTCAAATGTAAATGCATATGAATCCCGGTGAAGCACGATACAAAATCCTTTTAACTGATCATGGTGAATCATCGGCACAGCAATTAATGAGTGGTAGCCTGCCTCAAGCTCACAGTCTGACATATATACACCATCTGTTCCTTCAAGCAGCTGCTGCTTCACGTTTTCAATATAGATCCGCCCTTCTTCAGTAGAAAAAAACGCGGAGCTTCCCTCAACGATACGCCAGTCATTACTCTCAACCCAGATAAAGCCTGTTTCATCAGGATTCAATGCTTTTTTGATCTGGTCTGCAAGGTAACTCATCATATCCTTCATATTCAAATTTGCATTTAATTCATGAGATAAATCATTAATTAACTTTAAATCATTGATTAACTGTCTCGATTGCATATACAGCTTTGCATTTTCAAGGGCATGTCCGGCAGTTGTTGATAAAACTTTGATAAATTCTATCTCATGCTTTTTTAGCGATTTATTGGTTGTTCCTTCTGTTTTTAATAAACCGTAGACCCCCTGCTTCCCTTTTAGCGGAGAGTACATAATTGTGGTTGCTCTCTGGTCATCAATTGTCACTTCTGATGAGACAAACGCGTGAAGGAGCGCTTCATTATCTGACTGATAATCCAGATATTCAATTGGGAGACCTTTTTCCACACCCTGTTCATCAGTAAGTATCAATGTAAAAGCATAAAACGGAAATGTATTTTCTAATGAATGGATAATTTTCGCAAGTACCTGGGACACATTCATATGCGAATTAAATGCTTTTGTAACGTCAAACAGTTCATGATATCTTTTGCGTTCAGTGGCAGTGATCAGCATTCTTCTGACATTCTGATACAGTACGGATGTGTCACACGCTAATACGGTTACCATCACAGGATCCTTTGCCCACTGAGCTTCAGGTAAAGGTCTGATCGCAATAAAACCCATCAGATCGGACTTTTCATAGCAGGGAATCAGTATATCTCCACGTTTCAGGCTCGCTTCATCATGTTCAAGAATATAATAGGGCTTGGTACTTGCCTCATAGACAATGTCCTGACCGAATTTTTCCTGCTGCTGCAAAGATTCACTGTATTCATATAAGTGTTCTCCCTTTTTATAAAAATAGAAGGTTTCTTCCACTTCAAACTGTTCTTTCAGAAGGGCTGACAATTGACGATACCAGAGTCTGATAGAGCTTTCACCTGACATGGAATGTGCGAGAATATCAAATACACCGGCTTTAAAGCGGTCCATAAACAGTTGCAGCGAATCCATTTTTTCACCTTCGTCTCTTATGTATTAAATATAACTATTTGGTTATATAATTTTCAGATATTTACAGATATTAATTATA